>JANOMD010000386.1:0-2536 GCA_031420135.1 Rhodoferax sp.
CCCTGAGCCAGGATGCGACCAATCGCCACCGTGTGGATGTAGCCGAGCTTGCGCAGTTCCAGCATGCATTCTTCGACACGATCAGCAGGCACGCTGGCCAGCAATCCACCGGCTGTTTGCGGGTCAAAAATCAGCGGATAGCGCGGATGCTTCACAAACTCCTCTTGGTTGCGCAGTGCGCGTCGCAGGCGCACATTGGCGCTTTGCAGTGAACTGACGATGCCTGCCACCACGCATTCTTCAGCACCGTCGAGCAAGGGCAGGGCGGACATCACCAACTCGGCATCCACGCCTGAGGGCCGCGTCATTTCCACGAGGTGGCCCAAGAGGCCAAAGCCCGTCAGATCGGTGCAAGCCGTCGCTCCAAAGTCGCGCAGGCATTTGGCACCCAAGCGGTTGGAGACCACCATGGATGTTAACGCGGCGTCGATCCAGCGGCCTTTGGCGGCCAGGCGGGCGTGCGCGGCAAACAAGGTGCCGGTGCCGATGGGCTTGGTCAGGATGAGCACATCGCCAGGTTTCATGCCGCCTTTGCGCAAGATGGCACTCGGGTTGTCGTCAATCAGGCCGTTGATCGCAAAGCCCAGCGCCAGTTCTTTGCCTTCACCCGTGTGGCCACCCACCAAGGCGCAGTTGCCCTCGTTCAACACTTCCAGCGCACCCGTCATCATCTGAAATAGCACGTCTTCGGTTTTCGATTCCAGACCCGGCGGCACAGTGACCACGGCGGTGGCGGATTGCGCCTCGGCCCCCATCGCCCAGATGTCCCCCAGCGCGTGGTTGGCCGCGACCTTGCCAAAGATATACGGGTCGTCGATGAACGAGCGGAAAAAATCCACCGAATGCACCATGGCTTTGCCTGGGGGCACGCGCACGACGGCGGCATCGTCCGGGTCTTTCAGGCCAATCACCACCTCTTCACGATCAACCGGGTGCAAGTTGCTCAGAGCGCGCGACAACACCGATGCGCCCACCTTGGCGCCGCAGCCGCCGCAGCGCATGGCGATGGCGGAGATGGCTTGCAGCGATTCTTCCTGATTGAGCTTGACGGCATTTTGCGAGGGTGCCGATGGCGCTGGCGCAGTCAAATCCATCTCAGGAAAATCCTGAAATTTATCCATAAATCGCCGGTCAATCCAGTCTTTCCACTTCCACACCCAGTCGCCTGCAAAGCCCAGCCAGCCGCGTGAGGCAATGGCGTATTTATCACCCGTGCTGATGAGAGCGAGCCAGGTGGTTTGCGGGTGATAGGCTTCTAGGGCCGTGCCACCGACGGCGCGGCGCAAATTCTCAGTCAGCGGTGGGCCTTGTCGCACCGCAAACACGCCTGCTTTTTCGAGTTTGAAGTTCACCATGCTGGCGATGTCGCCTGCTGCAAAGATGTTGGGGTCAGTCACGGTTTGCAGCGTGTCCTGCACTTGGATGAAGCCTTCTGCATCGAGCGCCAAGCCGGTATTTTTAAGCCATGGCGCACCCCCCGCGCGGGTCACCCAGACGATTTCGTCTGCATCAAAGACTTCGCCTGACGCGGTCTCCAACCGTTGTGCAGAGACTCTTTTCACCTCAGACTGCCGATGCACAGTGACCTTGCGCATCGCCAGCACGGTGTCAAACCGTTTGCGAACTCCCGCGTTATGCGTTGGCAAAATATCCGGCGTGTTGGTGAACAGGTGAAACACCAGTTCATCCGGGTTGCGCCCCAGTTTTGTCAACTCGCCGCGCAGCCGCCACTGCATCGCCAGCAGCAGCTCCACGCCGCCCGCACCTGCACCCACCACCGCAATCGTGGTTTTGCCCGGATGCGTTTTGACCCGTTGAAGCAACGCCAGCCAGCGGTCATTGAAGCGCTGAATCGGCTTGACGGCAATCGCATGTTCTGCCGCACCTGCGACCTGATGCAGTTGCGGTGTCGAGCCAATATTGATCGAGAGCTGGTCATACGGCACGGGTGGGCGATTGCGGCACAGCACTTTCTGATTCGCACGATCCAGGCCGATGACTTCATCACGGTAGAGGCGCGCACCGGCGAACACCGCCAGCCGCGAGAGGTCGATATGCACTTCGTCATAGTCGTAATGCCCAGCCACATAGCCCGGCAGCATGCCGGAGTAGGGCGTGTGCATGTCGGTGCAGATGAGCGTGAGGCGCACGCCAGGAATCGGCTTCATACCAAATTTCTTCAGCACGATCACATGGCTGTGCCCACCGCCCACCAGCACGATGTCTCTGAGGACAGGTTGATCAGTTGTCTGCATTAATTCGCTTCTAAATTTCGTTGTCGAACGATTCCGCAGGTCACTTCAGCAGCCCACGAACCAGCTTCACAAGAGCGGCCTGTTCAGCGGTAGGTGAGAAAAGCGCAACGCGTTGTGCGCAGTGGGCTTGGAGTTGCGTGATGAGTGAGTGATTTGGCAGGGGGGCATTGCTGGTTTGTTGATCTCGAACCTTTATCAGCAGGTCGGCCAACCCGGCTGCATCTCCCAGTTCGAAATAGCCAGGGTAGCTGGCACCCAGCATGCCCACATTGCCATCGATT
>JANOMD010000387.1:0-2120 GCA_031420135.1 Rhodoferax sp.
CCGTGCCATGATGGCCATGCGCGACCACGAACTGGCCACCACTTCGGCCGGCGTTGACGTGCGCTACCTGCGCCTCAAAGCCTTTGGGTTTAGTTCTGCCATCGCCGCCATGGCGGGCGCTCTGTACGCCTATTTCCTGACCAATGTCACCTCCGAGTTTTTTGGCATTCAGTTTGCGATCCAGTTTATCGCGATGATCATCATCGGCGGCATGGGATCGCTGGTCGGCTCATTGGTGGGCGCAGCGGTCTGGCTGTTGCTGCCTTCCATCATCACCGGCTTCGCTTCACAGGCGAGCGATTCCACCGGCCTGACACGGCTGCTGCTCGTCGAACACAAGGCCCAGTTGGTGCAACTCATATTCGGCACGCTGGTCATCCTGCTTCTGATTTTTGCACCGGGTGGTCTCGCCGGCATTGGCCGCCAGATCCGCAATCGACTCGGATCTCGGAGGAATGGCTGATGGATGCCCTGCTCGAAGTCAAAGGGCTGTCGGTAGGCTATGCCCGCAAGGGACTGGCGCTCGAAGATGTCAGCCTGTCTGTCCCTAAAGGCAAGATTGTTGCCTTGTTGGGCGCCAATGGCGCCGGGAAAACGACCCTGATCCGCGCGGTGACTGGCCTGCTGTCGCTGCACCACGGCCACGTGACGCAAGGCAGCGTATTGATGGCGGGTCGTCCCATCCTGGGTCTTCCCGCACACCGGCTGGTTCGAATGGGGATGGCCCAGGTTCCGGAAGGACGGCTGATTTTCAAACAGCTCAGCGTCCAGGACAACCTCAACGTCGGCGCGGCGATTCTTCCAAGATCCGCCGTCAAGGAGCGCATGGATGCGGTGTATGCGCTCTTCCCACGGCTGCTGGAGCGGCGTCAGCAAGCGGCTGGCTGGTTGTCAGGCGGCGAACAGCAGATGCTGGCTTTGGGGCGGGCTCTCGTGGCAAGCCCGAGTTTGGTGTTGGTGGACGAACTTTCATTGGGCTTGGCGCCCCTCATCGTCAAGGCGATCTACAACCAATTGCGGGTCGTTGGCGAAACGCTGGGCACCTCGATGTTGATCGTCGAGCAAAACGCCCGCCTCGCGCTTGAGTTTGCCAGCACCGCCTACATCCTGGATCGCGGCCGGATTGTCCTGTCGGGCCCGTCTGCCGAAGTGGCAGCCAGTGATGCCATGAAAGAATCCTACTTGGGTGCCAAGCGCACCACAGTGCAGCAAAGCGTGCTTGAGCCCGGGGTTCCGGCATGACGACACCGTTGCTTGAAATAACCTCGCTGTTGATGCGCTTTCAGGGCATCACAGCGCTCGACAATGTCTCTTTCACGATGGAGCAAGGCTCAATCACCTCTCTGATTGGACCCAACGGTGCCGGTAAAACCACCCTGTTCAATTGCGTCACCGGCATGTACACGCCCACCAGCGGGAAGGTGGCGTTTGACGGGGCCGACATCACCGGTGAAGCCGCCCACAAAGTGTCGCGCCATGGCATCGCGCGCACCTTTCAGAACCTGGCGCTGTTCGGCGGTTTGACTGTCATGGAAAACCTGCTGGTCGGTGCCTATCGGCAAGGCTCCAGTGGCCTGCTTCAGGGCGCATTTCTGACACCGCGCGCGCGCGCCGAACAGCGCGCAGCGACAACGTCCGCCAACGAAGTGCTGGAATTTCTGGGCATGCCGGATCTCGCCAGTGTGTTGCCTGGTGAGTTGCCGTATGGCCGCCAGAAGCAGGTTGAGTTTGCCCGCGCCCTGATGCAAAAAGCAAGGCTGGTGTTGCTGGATGAGCCAATGGCCGGCATGAGCGCGACAGAGAAAAGCGCCATGACTGAACTGATCCAGCGCGTGCGCCAGCAATACGCCATGAGCTTCCTGATTGTGGAACACGATATTCCCGTCATCATGGACATCTCGGACAAGATTGTGGTGCTGGATTTTGGGCGCAAGATTGCCGTAGGTTCGCCGCAGCAGGTGCAGGCTGACGAAGCCGTTATTGCGGCCTATCTGGGCACGGAGCACAGTGCTGAGGCAGAGGCCATCCCGGCTTAATCCAGCTCTTGCGCAAAGGCCTCCAGGAGTTTCCATGCCTTCAACTGACAAAGACAAACAGGTGCCCGCCTACGAAGCGCTGGC
>JANOMD010000388.1:0-6094 GCA_031420135.1 Rhodoferax sp.
CAAATGTTTTGCGAAAGGTTTCAGTTGAGCCATGCGACCAGTGCTTAACGCTCGGGCAAGTTCAGAACCACCGTGCCGTCCCAGCGGGTTTGGGCCGATGCCAAACTGGAAGTTGAGTTGCCACTCGCACTAGAGGTGGCATTGGCGAACTGGTTGACTGGCAATCCGACGCCTGCTATCGCGCCCGGGCTGGGCGCAGCCACCCTGACGAGCCGCACCTCAACCGTTGCGGCGCGGGCGTTGATGCGTGCCTGCGTCAGCCACTGCGCCAAGGCGTCGGGTGATGCCCCTTTGAGGGTCACCGTGGCGCGGTTCCCGGCCACCCCTATTTGCGCGCTGGCACCGAGGGTCTGTTGCAGACTGGTCTCTAGGCTGCGCCTGGCGTCGTCCGGCAAGACCTTGGGTTGTGCCGCCAGCACAGCCGCCTGCGCTTTGAGCGTTTGCATCTGCTGCATCTGGGCGTCCAGCCGCAGGTGCTGTTCCTGCGCAAGCCGCAGTGTCGCAAGCGCCGGTGCCAACGCAATCCACCACAGCAGTGCCGCAGTCACCAGCGCGCCTGCAACCAGCACCAAACGCCGCTCACGCCGCCCAAGCCCGTCCCAGCGCTGGAGCAGCTGCAAGCGCACCAGCCGTCCGGCGGGCGGGCTGTCCGACCTGGATGCCTGCAGGTTTTGACTCATGGTGGCGCCTGTGGTTTGATCAACAGGGTGTCGGCGTCGGTTGTGACCTGTAGGCCCTGGCGCTTGAGCTGGTCGGCGGCCTGGGCAATTTGAGTGGCCGTCAATTCCAGCCCTTTGATACGGACTTCGCCGGCTGCGTAGTCGATGGCAGCGGGTGCCCGGTTGGTCAATGCCAGCCTGCCCAATGATGCCAGCAGGGTGTCGAAATCACCACCCGAACTGGCCCCGGTTCCCTGGCGCAGCAAGGCGAGCTCCCGCGTCATTTGAACCGGTGCGTCCACCACCACCTTCACGTTGGGAAAGGTGGTGGTAAGCACGTCGCGGATGGCCAGTTGTTTGGCCTGCACGCTGTTGTGCTCGGCCCATGCCCACGCATTCAGCCCTGCCAGATTGGCCAGCAGCGCCGCGCCCAAAGCCCAGCGCGCAGCGCGCCAGCGTGGCGACTGGCGCAGTGCGGCCAAGGCACCTGTGGCGCGTTTCCAGGAGCGGCTGCGGTGGTTGTTTTGCAGGTCAAACTGGGCCAGTTCCCAACCCGACTGGCTCGATCGCAGCCAGCGCTGTGCAGTTTGTTGCAAATTGACGCGCCGCTTGAAAAATTCTTCGGCCAGGGCCGCCACGCCCGGTTCGGCCAGGATGTCGGCTTCTTCCGGCCAGTTGGCCAGTGCGACACCCGCGTGGGACAGCGGTAGTACCGAGAGCGCGACGGCGGGCAGCGAACGGTCCTCAACCTGGCCACCTGGCGTAGACACAATCAGCGCCTGTTGCGGCGTTCCAATCACTTGCAACACGTCAGTGCCGACCTGGCTGGTGGCGTCCGTCGCGCTCGCCTCGCGCTCGGGTCTGGCGTCGTCGGGTGCAAATTCGGGCACGATGCGGGCCACCGGATGAGCGCTGGCCTCCAGCGCCTGCAGCCAGGCGCGCAACCAGGCACGGTCACAGGCCGCCACCCACACCGGGGCACCGTCACGCGCTTTGGGTGAGAGTGCAAAGTGCAGTTGCGCAGGGTCGTCCAGCAGTCGCTCTTCAAGCAACCCTTCCAGCACGGCGCGCAGGCGTGGCGAGCCGCTTTCCGACAGAAAATTCCTGGCCAGCAGTCCACGCGGCAATTGCACCTGGTGCCATGACAGTGCCTGCACCGGCACCACCACCACCACCTCGCCATTGGCGGCCTGCGGCAGCAACGCGGGCGCGGCGCGGGAGTGGCTGGCAAGCGTGCGCCCATCGGGCGACAGCAGGTAATCGAGTTGACTGGCGGGCTGGGGCAGTTCCAGCGGCAGGGTAATGATCAGGTGAGTCATGGAAAAACGTCTACGGCGATTGTAGGGACGCCTTGGCGTCACCGGTCGAGGCAAAACGTTCGCGCCAAAGGGTCTTGACTTCAATGCCGGTGCGCTGAACCATGGAACGCTCCAACACCACGACCTGATCCAGGCGAAGGCGTCCGCGCACCTCAAAAAAATCGGTCTTCACGCCGAACTGGGCGTCCGCGATGTCCTCAACCCGCAGGCCAAGAAGCCGGGCAGCATCTGAAAGTGTGCGCAGTTGTGAGAGGCTGCGCGCCGTGACAAACTGGCGGGCACGTGCCATGTCAAGCGTGTCAAGGGTGGCGAATACCACCTCGGCCGGCGCAGTATTGAGGTTGGTTTTGGAGCGCTGGGGCAATACCGTGACGAACGGGCTCAGCGCTGCAACGCTGCTTTCAGAAACACCCAGCCACACCAGTTGCGCAACGCGTTGGGGCAACAACGGGGCTAACCCGCCAGAGCGGTTGTCGGTGCTGGTGTCCATGGCAAAACGCAGGTTTTCGGTCAGGCGGTCCAGCTCGGCGTCGGGCAGGCTCAGCAGCTCAAACAGCTTGGCGAACTGGCGTACGTCAGGGAGCGACGGCTTGCCGCCCTCGATCAGGTTGGTCACGTTGAGTCGGGACTGAAGGTCGATGATCTGCCCGGAAATGAAGGACTGCTGGACATCATCGGCCGGGACAGCGGCGTTGCTGTCGGCGGCAAAGAAAGCTGACAGTCGGGCTTCCTCCAGAGGCACCGCCCAGGGCTCGGCCAGGTGATCCGGCCCACCAGTACGTGCGTCCTCACGCAGGATCAGGCGTGCCCAGTCCAGCGCGCCGACCAGGATCCAGGCCGACTGCACCCGCGCCCGTTGCGCCGCCTCGACTTCCAGACTGCGCCACTGCTGCCACAGCGCCGCGGCCGCCAGCGACGCCACCAGCGTGACGGTCAACATCGCGGTCAGAATCGCAGCGCCCCGTTCACGCCATAGCTTGGGTTGGCGGGCCGCCGATCGCGCCAGCGCGCCGCCCGGGAAAGCAAAATGGCCGCAACCCTGGCGAGCGCACGGGCTCATTTGCCGCCCCCCAGCGTGGGCCGGACCCAATCGCGGGTGAGCCTGCCGCTGATGGCGTTGCCGGGCGGCAGCGTCAGAACCAGGCGCACGCCTTCGGGAATCGGTGCGGCGGTCAAGGCGTTGGCCCCCTGGGAGATCGCCTGCACGATGGCTGCGCCCAACGCGCCCATGCCGATGGCGGCAGCCCCTGGCGGACTGCCCGCAACCGGGCCAATGCTGCTGCCCACTGCGGTGGCGCCGGATGCGCCGACGCCATCGCTGGACAACGGGTTGGTCCAGGCATCGCCCCGGTAGAAGAACACTTGCCACTCGCTCAATGGGCTGATCAGCACCTCGCGCGATTTCAGGTCGTCGCCCGGGTTTTGCGCCCATTGCGCTGCGCCCTGCCAGGCCACATCGATTTCGCCGCGGGTTCGCAAAGGGGGTGACTGCCAGCGCAGCCACTGGCCGACCCCAGCCACATCGCGCCGTGCCCAGGCCACGACCAGCACCGCTTCATCAGAAATGCGTTGGGACGACGCATCAACCAAGGTGGTGGCGCTGCGCCGCGTCATGCGCAAGGCTCGACCGTCCCAGTCCAGCGACTGGGTTTGAGGCAACTGCATGAGCGCGTCAAGGTCGGCGCCCCACTGGTTCAGCCCAGCCTGCAGAGTGAGCACTTCGTCGGCACGTTTTTGCAAGCTGATCTGCGCCTGGGTCATGCCGTCCAGGCCGCGCCAGCTCATAACCGCCATCACCGCCATGACGCTGATGGCCACCAGGAGTTCGATCAGCGTGAACCCGCCAACGCTGAGGTTGTCGCTGAATGCGTTTCGTGCGGGGGCCGGGCGGGCGTGCATCAGTACTGACCCAGGACGGTGGAGAGTTTCAGGATCGGCGTGTCGCCATCCATCACCTGCGCATCGACCCTGCGGAAATTGGGGTTCGGCGTGGGCCGCACGGTCAACGCCACGACCAGGCTTCGACCGGCCTGGACGCACGGCAATCGGGTGTCGCCCACACCGGGCATTTGTCTGGACAGCCGAACTTTGACCAGCTCGTTTTCGGCGCAAAGATGCGCCAGCAATACATCCGACTGGCGTTGTGCATTGCGGGTCAACGCCAGCGTGGCCTGAATGCCGGCACCCAGCGCAATCGCCACAATGCTCAGTGCAACCAACACTTCAACCAGCGTGAAACCGCGCAGCCGGTTCACGGCGTGCCCACAGCGCCACTTGCGTCGCCAGAGCGCACGGAAAATGGCCGCACGCCGTCGGTTGCAACGCTCAAGGAACGCCCCGGCTGGCTGGTTGAGATCAACCGTACCGCTTGAGGCGCTATGACCGGCTCTGGCCCCAGCATCAACCTGGCGGGCGCGGCTGCGCTGACGTCCGGCGACAGCCAGCCCTCGGGCAAAGAGCCGGGCGGCAGGCCGTCAAACACAAAGCCGGACGCGGTGGTGCGCCAGCGCACCGGCGAGCCGCTGGCCATCGAACGTGACCGTGCCGATTCAAGCAAAGCTGCAAGGCGCACCGCCTCGCGCTCCAGTTGCGTTTGCGCCGAATCCCGCAGCGCAAAACTCACCCCCGCAGACGCCACCGCGATGATCGCAACGACCAGCAGCAGTTCCAACAGCGTGAATCCAAGAACTGAAGCGGTCCGTCGCAGCGGTGGAGCGTGGGGGCAATGCTTATTGCCACGAGCCAACATCTGAATTCTTCCCTTCACCCCCGGCTTGCCCGTCGGCACCGAACGACAGCACGTCGATCTCGCCTTTGACGCCGGGGTTCAGGTACAAATAGGCGCGGCCCCAGGGGTCGTTAGGCAGTTTGTCCAGATACGGCTTCCAGTTGCCGGCGGCGGGGCCACTGCCGGGTTTGGTGACCAGCGCCTGCAAACCCTGCTCGACCGTCGGAAATCGCTGGTTGTCCAGTTTGTAAAGCTTCAGGGCCTGCATCAAATTGTTGACATCAGTCCTGGCGGCGGTGGCGCGCGCGTCGTCAGCCCGGTCCAGCACGTTGGGCACGATCAAGGCGGCCAGTACGCCAATGATCACCAGCACCACCATCAGCTCAATCAGGGTGAATCCGCGCCTGAGCCTGCGCTTGGCTGAGCCCCATTTCCGGTTTTGCAATTTTTCAATCATAGGTGTCATTGACTGGGTTACCCGCGTGAAGTTCTAAGGCATCTGACTCGAATTGACTTGAATCATAATCGCCGCATGATTTTGAATCCGCAAAGCATGTGGGGGCCACGTCTGGCGGCTTTTGTGCTGGCTGCGCTGGCGGCGGGGAGCGCCGTTTATTGGGGCTTGAAATGGTCTGGTCAAGGTAATGACAGACCGGCGGCGTCATTGCCGGTGGTTGAGGCCCCTGCGATTGACCCGCAAGCGCTGGCACGCGCCTTGGGGGGCGGTCTGGTGGCACAGGCAACGCCAGCCGCACCCGTCGTGGTCAATGCCGCCAGCCGCCTGGCGCTGCTTGGCGTCGTGGCCACCAACCGGCGCGGCGGTACCGCTTTGATCGCGGTAGATGGCAAACCGGCCCGGCCCTACCGCGTGGGCGCTACGGTGGAAGACGGCCTGGTGTTGCAGTCCGTCGGGCCGCGCCGCGCGCTGCTTGCGGCCAGCATGGACGGTCCGGCAACGTTGACGCTTGAATTGCCATTACTATTAAAAAAATAGCAAACTATCTATATAATACGAGAGCTATAGTCTTATTTGGTGCATTTTTTTGCGGATTTTCATGGTTAGATAGCAAAAATTAACCTGCAGGTTAATTTTAGTCAAAAAATCCCGTTCTTCAAGGTTTGGCTGCGTCACCCATGCAACCCGCAGCGGCGGCTTGCAGCAAAGTTCATTGCTGCAAAAACATGCGGTAAACCGGGTTCGCTGTTTCCTCAACAAACGGGTAACCCAGTGTGGTCAAAAAACCGTCAAAGGCCTTTGCGTCACAGAGCGGCACTTGCAGCCCGACCAAGATGCGACCGTAATCGGCGCCCTGATTGCGGTAGTGAAACAGGCTGATGTTCCAGTTGGGGCGCATCAGGCTCAAAAATTTCATCAAGGCGCCGGGCCG
>JANOMD010000389.1:0-3198 GCA_031420135.1 Rhodoferax sp.
GAGGCGATGCGGCGCAAGGCGGACCAGATTCTGGTGGTGTCGCGCTTCAAGTTCACCCGTGATGAAACGCTTGAAACCCGGCTGACGTCGCAGTAGCCGGGCCGCCTGTTTTCGCATGAAACCCCTGCTGCGCTGGATGGCACTTTTGTTGGCGGCATTCCTTGGGCTGCAATTGTTTTTTGTGGCCCGCATTGGTGTGATGACGGTTCTGGACCCGCAATCCACCGCGTTCCAGCGCTCGCAGGCCTGGCGACTGGCAACTGAAACCGGCACCCTGCGCTGGCGCCACCAGTGGGTCGATTACGGGCAGATTTCCGATCACCTCAAACGCGCGGTGATCGCGTCTGAAGACGACGGATTTCTTTTTCACGATGGCGTTCAGTGGGACGCGCTGGAGAAAGCCTGGGACAAAAATGCCAAGGCACAGGCACAAGTGGACGCTCCCGCCCCGGCCCGGAAAAAATCCACCGTCAAGGTGGCTAAAGTAGTTGGCGGCTCGACCATCACGCAACAGCTTGCGAAAAACCTGTTTCTGTCGGGTGAGAGGACCTTGCTTCGAAAGGGCCAGGAGTTCGTGCTGACCGCCTTGCTGGAACTGATTCTGACCAAGGAACGCATCCTTGAAATCTATCTCAACAGCGTGGAGTGGGGCGACGGCGTCTTTGGTGCTGAGGCCGCGGCCCAGAATTATTTTCGAAAGCCCGCGTCCAGATTAAGCCCGATCGAAGCCGCGCGCCTGGCCGTGATGCTGCCACGCCCCAAATACTTTGAAAAGCTGCCCAATTCACCCTACCTGCAGTCGCGCTCGACCGCCATCGCTGCGCGCATGGCAGGGGCAGAGCTTCCTTAAGTTGCGCAGCCGTTTTTGTCAGTAAGCTTCCACCTCAACAATCCTGCTGTAGGAATTCAATGCATTCCTGACATTGACGCGGATCGCGGTGGTTGCGACTGACGGGAACGTGAACTTGCGCCACACCAGGTTGTTGCCATTGACGCTGCCGCCAGGGACGGTGGCCCAGCTCGCACCGTTCCAGTACTGCACGTCAAAATCAGTGATTCCGTGGAGGCTGAAGGTCATGGCGGCGGTCGGTTCGGACGGCGCGCTGTACGCGTCCTGGACGGTGAACACGTCAATTTCCGAAATGGCTTTCGTGCCGTTGAAGTTGACCTGCAACGCCTCAGGAAACAGGCCCGCACTCGCATTGTTCCAGCCACCGCCTGCACCCCAATTGACGCCCCGGCGATCACCGTTATTGGCACCGGAGGGCGCAAAACCTGCATTGTAGGTAGAAGTTGCGGACGCGACCGCGCCCGAGGCCTGGGACGCAACATTGACGGTCGGAGTGGGCGTGGGTGGGGGCGTGCCGGATGTCGTCTGGTAGGCTTCAATTTCTGTGATCCGGCTGAAGCCTGCCAGGGCATTTGTCACCAGCACCCGGATCCGTGTGGTGGATACCGGGGAAAATGAAAATTTGCGCCAAACCTTGTTGTTGCCACTGACGCTGCCGCCCGGCACGGCTGTCCAGTTGGCGCCGTCCCAATACTGGACTTCAAAATCAGTAATTCCGTAGGAGGCAAAAGTCAGGGTTTCAGTCGGTTCCTGCGGGGCAGCATAGTTGTCCTGCACGGTAAAAACGTCAATTTCGGAGATTGATTTTGTGCCGTTGAAACTAACCTGAACCCAGTCCGGGTAGACCCCAGCGTTGGCGTCATTCCACCCGCCGCCATTGCCCCAGTTGCTGCCTTTGCGGTCGCCATTGTTGACAGCTACGGTGGGATAGGCGGTGCTGTAAGTGCTTGACGCGGTGGCCACGCCCCCATTGGCCGCAAGCGCGACGTTGACTGCGGTCGGGATTGGTGGTGGTGGTGGTGGTGGTGGTGGCGCAGCCGCAGCCAGGGCCGCAGCGACTGCAGCCCCTGCATCGACAATGCCAGCCCCGCAAGCTGCGGTGCTGCAATCGGCGCCGGTGCCCGTTGGAAACCGGCGTGCGGAGCTTTGCAGGATTTGCATCACCTGGGCAGGTGTCAAGGCTGGATTGGCCGACAACATCAGGGATGCCGTTCCAGCAACATGCGGTGCTGCCATGCTGGTGCCCTGGTAGTACGCATAGGTGTCTGCGCCCGGCGCGGTCAGCCCTGCGTTGAGCGTCGACAGCACGCCGTCCGAGCCAGAACCACCGGGTGCGGCGATAGCAACCTTGGCTCCGAAGTTGCTGTAGCTGGCCCGGTTCCCGCTGCGGCCGGTGGCCGACACTGCCACCACACCGGCGCAACTGGCGGGTTCGAACGTGGAGGCGTCCGCATTGCTGTTGCCCGCAGCAACGACAACGACCATGCCCCTTGCGATGACATCATTGACCGCATTTTGAAAGGTTGTCGAGCATCCCCCGTTCGCGCCGCCTAGGCTCAGGTTGGCAACCCGCGCCGGTGTGGTGTTCAGCGGCACACCGGGAATCGAAATGCCAGCCGCCCAGCGCAGCGCATCAACGATGTCTGATGTGTAGCCGCCACAGACTCCGAGCACGCGAAGCGGCAGTATTTTGGAGCCCCAGTTGGTCCCTGACACACCGCCGCTGTTGTTGCTGGCCGCGCCAATGGTGCCAGCGACATGCGTCCCGTGCCAGGAACTGCTGCTTCTGCCGCAGCCAAAGTCGCCTGGGTCGCTGGGGTCGGCATCCCGTCCATTGCCATCGTTGGCGGCTGCCAGATTGGCGATGAAGTCATAGCCAGGCAGTACCCGGCCGGCCAGATCCGCGTGGGGACGGATCCCGGTGTCAATCACCGCAACCACGATGCTGTTTGAGCCGGTCGTGATGTCCCAGGCTGGAGGCAGATTGATGCCGCCCGCGGACTCGTAGTAATGCCATTGCTGCGCATACATGGGGTCATTCGGCAAAAGTTGGGGATACATGCGCCGGTCGGGTTCCACGCTGGTCACGTTGGGTTGCAGCGACAACAGCCGGGCCAGTGCGTCGGCGTCAAGTTTCTTCAGTCTCTGGGGAATTTTCACCACGTGGGAACTGCCAGACATCTGGCGCACATAAGTCAGATTGACCGCAGACGAGGCAGCCAACGCCTGAATGCCGCGCCCAACTTGACCAGGCGAGGGGTCTCGCAGTTTGACGATGAATTGATCAGTCGCATCATCCTCATCTGCGCTGCCGACACTTGCACCATTCATGGCGATGGCCGCAAATG
>JANOMD010000390.1:0-7808 GCA_031420135.1 Rhodoferax sp.
AGCGTTGTCGGTGATGGGGCCATACGCGTCAAGCGCCACGACGATGCCGGCCATGGACAACATCGACGTCGCCGCAATCGCGATGCCGTACAAACCGGCCAGTTTGAAGGCCGCGTAAATTGCGATACAGACAAAAATCACTGGCCAGGCGGTGGAGCGCATTGACACCCCCAGGCCCGCAATGATGTTGGTGCCGTGGCCGGTGGTGGAGGCCTGTGCGATGTGCTTGACCGGCGCGTATTGCGTGCCGGTGTAGTACTCGGTGATCCAGACCAGGGCCGCCGTCAAGACCAGGCCGACCGCGCAAGCGCCAAACAGCGCCATCTGGCTGCCAGCCGCTTTGATCGAGTTGTCAGGCATCAACCAGGTGGTGACGAAATAGAACGCGATGAGCGACAAACCACCGGCCACCGCCAAGCCCTTGTACAGCGCTGGCATCACATTTTTCATGCCCGGTGAGGCCTTGACGAAGAAGCAGCCGATGATCGACGCAATGATCGACACGGCGCCCAGCGCTAGCGGATAAACCACTGCCGCAGTGCCCGCATTGGTCACCAGCAAGGCGCCCAGCACCATGGTGGCAATGAGCGTGACGGCGTAGGTTTCAAACAGGTCCGCAGCCATGCCGGCGCAGTCGCCCACGTTGTCGCCCACGTTGTCGGCAATCACGGCAGGATTGCGCGGGTCGTCTTCGGGGATGCCGGCTTCGACTTTGCCGACCAGGTCCGCGCCGACGTCAGCGCCTTTGGTGAAAATGCCGCCGCCCAGACGCGCGAAGATCGAGATCAGCGACGAGCCAAAGGCAAAACCGATCAGCGGATCGAGCAGTTTGGCCAGGTTTTTGTCAGGCGTCAGGTTGCCGTTGCCGACCAGAAACCAGTAGAAGGCCGTGACGCCCAACAGGCCCAGGCCGACCACCAGCATGCCGGTGATGGCGCCGCCGCGAAAGGCGACGTCCAGCGCCGGGCCGATGCCACGGGTGGCGGCTTGTGCGGTACGCACGTTCGCCTTCACCGAGATGTTCATGCCGATGAAGCCGCACGCGCCGGACAGCAGCGCGCCTACGACAAAGCCGGTGGCGGACATGCCGCCCAAAAAGATGCCAATCAAAATCGCCAACACCACGCCCACGATGGCAATGGTTTTGTACTGCCGCGCAAGGTAGGCCGCTGCGCCGGTTTGAATGGCGGCCGCAATTTCTTGCATCCGCGCGTTGCCGGCGTCCTGCGCGAGGATCCAGCTGCGAGCCCAAAAGCCGTAAATCACGGCGATCAGCCCGCAAACGAGCGCCAAAATAAGCGCTGAGTTGCCTATCATAAAAGTCTCCTGAGTTGTTTCGCTGTAGTGTGGTGCACCGCAATCGGCACCACCGCTGCGTTGCTTCCTCGCCGCGAAACATCAAACAGATGCAGACGATTGGCCAACCGGCGGACTTTACCGTGAAAAAAGTCCGTTTTGCCGGGACGCAAGGGCAGAGTCAGTAAAATAAGGGTTAATCCCAGGGTATTTATTTTGGGTCGATTGCCCCAGTTTTCATAAATCCGTCATTTCAAAAGAAAAGAGCTTTCTGTATGTCACTTGATAAAGTCACCCCCGGCAAAAACGCGCCCGATTCCTTCAATGTGATCATCGAAATACCGATGAATGCCGACCCGGTCAAATACGAGGTGGACAAGGAAAGCGGTGCCATTTTTGTTGACAGGTTCATGAGCACCTCAATGCATTACCCCACCAACTACGGTTATGTTCCCAAGACCATCAGCGGTGATGGTGATCCAGTGGACGTGTTGGTGATCACCCCGGTGCCGCTCATCCCGGGCGTGGTGGTGACTTGCCGTGCGATTGGCATTTTGAAGATGGAAGACGAAGCCGGCCAGGACGGCAAAGTGCTGGCTGTGCCCATTGACAAAAAATGCTCGCTCTACACCCAATGGCAGGAACCCAAAGACATGAACCCGCTGCGCCTGAAAACCATTGCCCACTTTTTTGAGCACTACAAGGATCTGGAAGACGGAAAGTGGGTCAAAGTGTTGGGCTGGGAAGGCTCTGACGCTGCCCGGCAGGAAATCATGGACGGCATTGCCAACTACCAAAAAAGTCACACTTGAAGTAGTTATCCCCGGGGTCCCCGGTTAACCCCTATTTCAAATTTGAACGGTGGCTTGAATAATCAGCTTTACATTTTTTTACAGAAATGGGGTCTGGACGTGAAGCGAAGCTGGATGGTTGTTTTGCTGATTTTGGCGATGGCAGGGATCGCCATTTGGGCTGCAGATATCGTTAACCTGCAGGGTGAGCGAACGGTTTACACCGCCCGGTGTGACATGGGCAAGTGGGAGGGCAATCAATGTTCCGGCAAGATGGTCGCGGGTGAGCGTTTCAGGTTTCGCGCATTGAAGGCACACCGCGAGGTGTTTTTCTGGAATGTTGGCGTGGCGTCCGACCCGACTGGCAAATTTACCGGATGCGAGGTATCCAACGGTCGCAACTGGGTTTGCAAACCCAATGCCAATGGCCCTAAATCCATTACGCTGGCCATGGCACGCGGCAAGCCGGTGCTTGACACCAGTGGCCTAACCCGGCCTTCGCATCCAGTGTCAAAATTTACCTGGACGCTGCTGGATTACGGCATTTACTACAGCAACTCCGCAAACCCACCCTAGCTCGAAATAACCGGTCTTGATACAGCCGGACGCGGGGCTGCCGATGTCTTGGCTTTTTGCCACCGCATAGACAGATTCAAACTCGAATGCACACTCAAAGGCAGTGGGCGGTCAAGGCTGGCGGTTCGGAAATATCAATCCGTGCAGGCCGCCTTTGCGCTCAAACGGCTTCCACGCACCTTGGGGTTGAGCCAACCGGTCGGCCACGGCCCACCAGGCACTCGGGTTCACGCCGATGCCCATGTGGCTGGCGATGACCTCTATGTTTTCAGTTTTCAAGTTTAGTGCACTGGCGGCTTGAAGACTGGCTTGCCAGGCCACAATGCCATCGCTGCGTGAATAGAGTGATGTCGTCGGAACCGGTGGAGCGGCGGGAAGGTTGTATTGGGTGGAATCGTGGTCAATTTTGCGACCACTCGTCAGCTCGTAGATTCTCCAGACGTTGGTGCTTTTAGGGGAGCCTGCAAACGGGGTGCCCAAGGTGATGACGCTGCGCACCCTATCGGGCAGCAGTTTTGCGATTTCCCGCGCGTAGACCCCGCCCAGGCTCCAGCCAATCAAGCTCACCTTTTGCCCTGTCGCGGCAAATGTCTCTTTGACCTGCCGCAAGGCGGCATCCAGCACACCAGCACGCGCGCCGAAGTTGAAGCCCTGGTTCCAGCCCGATACCTTGTAGTTCAAATGTTGCAGGTAACGGCGCAGCGGGTAAGTAGAGCCATCGCTCGCGCTCAAGCCGGGGAAAACGATGATCGGGTGGCCATCGCCAGACGGCGCACGTTTGAGCGTAGGCCAAGCGGGCAGCACTGCGCCAAATTCCCAAACCGCCCGAAACTCCATGGCCAGCCAAAATAGATTGGGTGGCGCGAGGTCGTTGGCCTTGTGTGGAACCGGTGTGCTGGGCATGGCGGGTGATGTCATCCGCCACATTAGCAGTTTTTTCGGAGTAAGTCAGTTTGAATTGCGCCTTTTGGCAGTTTTTGTGATGTTGGCGTGCAAATTAGAGTGCTGCCTCTCCAATTGCGTCTCCTGGCACACCCTGTCTTGCATGCTGAATCCGCTACAAAGTAGCTTCAATCAGGCGGCGCAATTCAAGGGTGACTTGCGGCATCACACCAAACCAGGCGTTAAAGGCGGGTCGTGCTTGGTTCAGCAGCATGCCCAGACCGTTGACGGTGCGGTTGCCACGTTGCCGGGCGGCAGCGAGCAAGGGCGTTTCAAGCGGTACGTAGATCACGTCCGACACTAGCGCGCGCGCGGGCAGGGCGTCCAGCTGCAAGTCCAGCGACGGGTAGCCGTGCATGCCCTGGCTGGTGGTGTTGACCAGCAAGGCGATGTCGGCCAATGCCGCATGGCGCTCGCTCCATGGCAGTGCCTTGACGGGCGTGCCAAACTCACGGGCCAGGGCATCGGCTTTCTCAAAAGTGCGGTTGAGCAGGCGAATTTCCGTCGCGCCACGGTCTGCCAGCGCCAGCACCACGGCGCGCGCCGCGCCGCCTGCGCCCAGCACGGTGATGGGGCCGGCATCAGCGCGCCAGTCGGGGTCGGCATCCAACAGGCTCTGGATGTAGCCAAAGCCGTCATTGTTGTAGCCCTTGAGCGAACCGTCTGGCTGCACCACAACGGTGTTCATGGCACCCACCCGTTTCGCGTTGGCGTCGACTTCGTGAACCAGCTTCAATGCATCGACTTTGTGCGGCAAGGTGATGTTGCAGCCCTTGAAACCCAGCGCGGGCAAGCCAGCCAGCGCCGCTTGCAAGTTGGCAGGCGCCACCGGCAGCGGCACGTAGGCGCCCGCCAGTCCATGTAGCTGCAGCCAATAGTTGTGAAGTTTGGGTGAGCGCGAATGCGCAACGGGCCAGCCGATCACGCCGGCCATGGCAAATGTTGGAAGGGTCATGACCCCATTTTCGCTGCAAGTTTCAACGGCGACGGTTTTCGCAAGTCAGGATGTGCAATTCGCGGGCAAGGGATTTCTCCAATTGAAACTGGCTGGGTTTGTCGCATAATCTAGGGTTGTCCTTCGCCTCAGGGGTGAATTTTTTACAGGAAACCCAATGAACCTCCATTTCAAACCTTTGCGCGTGTTCGGTCATGTCCTCGGTTATGCCCTGGTTGCGGCCGTGTCACTATCCGCTGTTTCTTCGTTCGCGCAGGCAACCTACCCCGACAAACCCATCAGCCTGATCGTGCCCTTCGCCGCCGGTGGCCCCACCGATGTGATGGCCCGCATGATCGCCATTCCCATGGGCAAATCGTTGGGGCAGACCGTGCTGGTTGAAAATGCCGTGGGTGCGGGCGGCACCATTGGCGCAGGCAAAGTGGCGCGCGCTGCGCCCAATGGCTACACCATCTTCCTGCACCACATGGGCATGGCCACCGCACCCGCGTTGTACAAGAAGCTCACTTACGACCCGCTCAAAGACTTCGAGTACATCGGCCAGGTGGCGGATGTGCCCATGACTTTGCTGGCGCGCAAAGACTTTCCCGCCACCACGCTTGCTGAGTTGCAAGCCTATATCAAAACCAACAAAGATAAAGTGTCTTTGGCCAATGCCGGTCTGGGTGCCGTCTCGCACCTGTGCGGCCTGCTGTTCATGACGGCGATTGGGGTGGACTTGACCACCGTGCCCTACTCAGGCACCGGCCCGGCCATGAATGCCCTGCTGGGCGGGCAGGTGGACTTGCTGTGTGACCAAACGACACAGACCGTGCCGATCATCAAGGATGGCCGCGTCAAGGTGTTTGGCGTCACAACGTTGAACCGCCTGGCTGCTCTGCCTAACGTACCCACGCTGGACGAGCAGGGCCTCAAAGGCTTTGAGGTCAAAGTGTGGCACGGCATGTACGCCCCCAAAGGCACGCCGCCTGCCGTTCTGGAAAAAGTGGGTATCGCCCTGCGCGCTGCCATGCAAGACCCAACCGTTAAACAGCGTTTGACAGACTTGAGCTCCGACATCGTCAGCGCCGAGAAAATGACCCCGGCGGGGTTGAAAAACTTCCTGGAGTCTGAAACCGCCAAGTGGGGGCCGGTGATCAAGAAGGCTGGTATTTACGCAGACTGAAAATTCATCCGAGTGCTTCTGCAAAATCTGCACAAAGTTGCAGGGGCGTGGATGGTAGTGATTCCGTTGAAAGACCTTTAAGGAGCCGGGATGAAGTTGATCCTCAACTGCGTGGCGCGTATGGCTGTGGTGGCCATGGCGTCTGTTGGGTTTGTGGGTGTGTGTGCTCAAGACAAGTGGGTGATTGGCCAATCTGCACCGCTCTCCGGCGGCAACGCCAAGTTTGGCACCGACATTCGTGACGGCGCGCAGGCCTACTTTGCTTCAGTCAACGCCAAAGGTGGTGTGAACGGCGGTCAAATTGAGTTGCTGTCGATCGACGACAAAAACGACCGTAAAACGGCTGGCGTCAACACCAAGACCTTGCTGGACACCAAGAATGTGGTTGCGTTGTTTGGCTACGCCTCTGCCACCTTGAGCCTGGATGCGCTGCCCCAGGCAGAAGCGAAAAGCACCGCATTTTTTGCGCCGTTCTCCGGGGCCAACCCGGTGCGGGTCAAAAACCCCGTGCTGTTCACCATCCGCGCCTCTTACGGCGAGGAGATGGAGAAAATCCTCAACTTCTGGACCAGCCTGGGCTTCAAGCGCGTCACCGTCATGCATTACGACGACGAAGTGGGAAAGCAAAACCTGGAACTTGTGACGCAGTACCTGAAAAAGATCAATCTGGTGCCGCAGGCACTAGCGCTCAAACGCAATGCTACTGTTGGCAAGCCCGAGATCGATGCGCTGGTGGCGCAGCAGCCAGATGTGCTGATCAACACGGTGTTGTCCGGCGCAGCGGCGCAAGTTCAAAAGGAACTTGTCGGCATGGGCCGCATGTTGCCGACCTCCAGCCTGTCATTTGTCGGCGCGGACCAGTTTGTGAAAGCTGCGGGAGAAGCGGGCGCGGGCGTGTCGATCACGCAGGTGGTACCCAACCCGACCGCGCCAATACCGGTGGTGCGCGAGTGCGCCAAGGCGCTGGAGGCAGCGGGCAGCAAAACGCCTATGAACACCACACAGCTCGAAGCCTGCTTTGGCGCCAAAATTTTGGTGGAAGGCATCCGGCGCGCCAAAAAACCGGTCAATGCCAAGTCCGTCCTCGAAGCGCTGGCTACCCTGGGCAGCTACGACCTGGGCGGTTTCACGGTGCAATTCGACGGGGGTTCGCAGCACGGCAGCAAGTTTGTTGAGCTTGCCCGTGTGACCAAAGACGGTCGTCTGTTGACGCGCTGACGGACATTGCTAGCGCAGCGTGCGCGCAAACAGCGCAAATAGCCGCTCCCAATGCCGCTCTGCGGCCGGCATGTTGTAAATGCCCACCCGCTTGGGGAATACAAAGCCGTGTTCCACGCCGGGGTACCACTCGATGCGGTGGGCCACGCCCGCTTGCTTTAGCGACGCTTCGAGTTTTTCGATATCCGCAGGCGGTGCCCATTTGTCGATCTCGGCACAGGCAAAGTAACTCTCACACTTGATCTTGGGTGCCATCAAATGCGGGGAATCGGGTGTGTCTGTCGCCATGTTGGCACCGTGGATGGAGGCAATGCTGTTGATACGGCCTGGAAATTCCGCCGCAGCCCACATCACAAAAGGCCCGCTCATGCAGTAGCCGACCATGCCCACGCGGGCGGCGTTGGCCTCGGGCTGTGCATCGACAAACTTCAGCACGGCGGCGGTGTCCACCAGAGTCGTGCGGCGATCCAGCGAATCCATGAAGACGAACATCTCAGCCATGGCGGCTTCGGTGCGCTCTTTCAACCAGAAGTCGCGCGAGCTGCGGTAATACAGATTGGGCAAGATCACGTAATAGCCGACTGAAGCCAGCCTGCGCGCCATGTCGTGCAACTCTTCGCGCTTGCCCGGCGCATCCATGTAGAACAGCACAACCGGGTGCGGGCCGTTTTCATCGGGATGAACGATGAAGGTGTTCATGCTGCCGTCAGCGGTGGGGATGTCCAGGTGTTTTTCGATCATGGGGGCCTTAAGTCACAATGGGTAGTCTCACATTGTTACCTGAAATTTACCATGTCACTTGCTTTCGCCTCACGGCTCCAAAACGTCGAAACCTCCGCCATCCGCGAACTCTTCAAACTGTTGG
>JANOMD010000391.1:0-7188 GCA_031420135.1 Rhodoferax sp.
CACGTCATGAAGGGCATCATCAACCACCACGACAATCGCCAGCAACAGGCCTGCAACCACCATCATGTTGAGGTTGACGCCACGCAAGTGCAAAACCAGACCGGCAGAGAACAGCGACAGCGGCACCACCAATGCCGCCACAAGCGCCGCGCGCCAGCTGCCCATCAGGGTGAACAGGGCCAGCAGCAAAAGCAGGTAGGCCAAGGCAATCGCAAGCGCCAGGTTTTTTTCGGCGCGTTCAATGAAACTGGCCGGGCGATAAATCGAGGTGTCCACCTCGATGCCCTTCATGCCCTGCTGCAGTTCTGCCAGCGCCTTTTCAACACCGCGCGTCACGTCCAGCGTATTGGCACCCGGAAATTTCTCCACGACCAGCATCAGCCCGGGGCCATCTTTCAAAATCGCGTCGCCGATGAGTGGCTGGCTGTCTTCGACCACCGTGGTCACTTCGCCCAGTGACACGGTTGTGCCGAACACCGGAACCTTGGCAAAACTCTCGGCCGAAACTGTGGGAGAAATATGCCGCACGCCAAGCCGTTGGTTCGGTGTGTCAATAAAGCCGCCAGACCCCGGGGTGGACGAATTCAAGAAAGTCAGCGGTGAGGCCCAAACAGACTCGCCGGCGGTTTTCACGACCTGCTCAAGCGAAACACCCTTGCTGTGCAGCCGTGCCGGGTCGATTAGCACTTGCAACTGCCGGTTGCGAAGGCCCCACACTGAAACGTTCGCCACGCCTGGCACGCCTACGAGCCGGGGCACGATGTTCCAGCGCGCTTGGACCGACATGTCAATCAAGGAAACGGTTTTTGAGCTCAAGCCGATGTTCATGATCCGGCTGGCCGAAGACACCGGTTGCATCAGGATCGGCGGGCTGGACACGTTCGGCAAGGCATGCGCCTGCACCAGGCGCTCCTGTACCATCTGGCGTGCCTTGAGCAAGTCGGTACCAGGTGCAAAAAACATTTCGATCGAGGAGAGCCCGGTGATCGACTCGGATTCGATGGAGCGCAGCCAGGGCACCCCATTGAGCAGGTCCGCCTCCATCGGCACCGTGATCAGGGACTCGACTTCCGAAGTTGACAGGCCCAGCGCCTCAGTGTTGACCCGCAACGACATGGTGGAGAACTCGGGAATGACGTCCAGCGTCAGGTCGGGCAGCCGCCAAAGTCCTACGGCCAGCAGCATCGCGGCAAGGGCTATGACCAGAACCCTGAGCCGAACACTGGAATCAATAATGCTTTGCAACACGATGACCTCCCTTGACAGTTGGCTGACTGTGCTGAGTCCGGCGTTGTTATCGACCGTCCGAAATCAGTC
This sequence comes from Rhodoferax sp., assembly GCA_031420135.1. Taxonomy (GTDB): domain Bacteria; phylum Pseudomonadota; class Gammaproteobacteria; order Burkholderiales; family Burkholderiaceae_C; genus JANYCG01. Next base: position 1,318 of record JANOMD010000391.1, read on the forward strand.
GGACTTCCTGACGGTCCTTGATTGACCACTCATTTGGCCAACAAACCCAGAACTCCATCACTTTTTTGCTTTTACTTGTATCCGACGCTAACAGTCGGTTACTAAGCCGTCAATCAATTGTAATTAATTGATACACATATTACAGAAGGAAGCAATCGAAGGTGCCCGTGCCGACCCGCCGTGTTTTACCAGGCGTAGGCGAGTACCGCAGACAGCCCGCGACCGGTGTTACCCGTACCACCCTCACTGCTTGGATAATCTTTGGTCAGGCTGTACTCGAAGACCAGCTTGACGCCGTCTGCAAGCCACTCTCCGAGCGTCATGGTGAGTCGCTGCCTGGGTAGAAACCCAACACGGCTGGTCGCACCGCCGACTGTCAGCGCGACGCCCGCCAAATCCCTGGTTTCTGAATACCCGATCGCGGCAAATGTGCCCTGACCACCAATGGCGGTGACCCACGGGTTCCAGTCGAATTGGTAGCCTGCCGAGATTTGCCACGCAGACGGTTGAATTGAAACACTGTTACCCAGGCCGTCCCGGAATTGCGCCCGCGCTGTGGCCCCGTTCCATTCGCCCGTCAGCGAAACGCGTCCAAGCGTCAGCCTCGCGACGGTTGCAAGCCCTTTGACCGGGCCAAACTGATCAGTGAATCCACTGTATTCGCCTGCCAGAAACTTGCTGTCAAAAAGGGAGCTGTTGTAGTCGACGTTGACGTCGACCGTCCAGGGGCACCACCCGGAGTTGCCCAATTCGGAGTAGTTACGACCGCAATGCCCGCTGTTGCGATAACCCAGTCGCGCACTGACATTCTTGGTAAAGCTGCGGCTTGGCGCTGCCGTATCGGAGCTGTCGTAAAGGTAAACGCTGCCGTAAAACGGCGGCATCTCCGGATTGGCTGGCACAGCGCTGAGTGGTTTTGGCCGAGTGACCGGCGAGCGATAACCCAGCCCTTGCGCGAACCGGCCGACCAGCGGGCCGAACAACAGCGGCTTGACGGGCGGCGCAAAGACCGGCGGCCCCAAACGGGTCGGCGTCGGTGTGGGCACGCCGAAACCCAGGCCCACCGCGTTCTTCTTCATTTCAAACGCATCGACGGTCAGCGGCGAATCGATGGACAGAACGTCAGCTCTGTGGACGCCTGAAGAACTGCCAAATGGCAACGGTTGTCGCCCGACCCGCAGAAAAAAAGGAAAGCGTTGGAGATCGCCGATGGTGAAATAGGCCCGGTCCAGGTTGATGCGGTCCACAGCAGAATTGATTGCCGTCGCTGTTGACGTGCCAGAGCCGGTTCGTACGCCAGTACCATCGACGTATTGAATTGCAAAGGTTCCAAGTGTCCACGGGTTGACCTGAATCTCCAGGTCTAGCTCGGCTGTGTTGAGCTTGAGAGCATCAGTCTGCGTGCCGGAAAAGTCCGAGTTTCGACCCACGAGCATTTCAATTGCTCCGCCCAGCGACACCGCTTCATTGATCTTCGAACCGGTCTTGGACAGCGAGTCCTGAATGATGAGCCGGGTGGCCTGCTCATTCGCTGCTTTCGAAATCTCCAGTTCCCGGACCCGTTGGGCCAACTGATCGGTGGACAGTGTCGGCGCAGACAGGGACGGCATGATGGGCGATCTGGCGGCCTGCCCTGACTCCAGCGTTGCGAGCCGACCAGCAAGTTGCCGGTTCTCCATCTGAAGCGACTGTATCGCGCGCTTGAGTTCTTCGATTTCTGGGTCAGCCGCCATCGCCGAACCAGCATAGCTGAAAAATGTCACCGACAGAACACTCGCTGCAATTGCTGCCGATTTGGCAGAGTCTTTGAGGTATTTCATGAATTTATTGCCTCCCATGTTGGCGCGACCCAAATAGCCACTCGGAACACTGCATTTTTATGATTTATTGCCTACGAAGTCAAAAAAGGTTTTTCTTGCTAGTAATTTGTAGTTTTTGTGTCAAAAGGTAGATTGATGGCAGGTTACAAAAATGAACTCCGAAGTTAATTTTCGTAAAAATTTCATCAAAAAAACTTAAATTATTGATGAAATAGGTTACTAGCTCTTGTATTATATAGATAGTTTGCTATCAATATAGTACCTAGTCTAAACATAGCCAACACCTTGGGTATTCACGAACAACAAATACAGCGACGTCGTGGCGGCCATGAAATGGCGGTTGCGATGCTGGCCGCCTAAGCACACATTCGCGCAGCGCTCGGGCAGGTCGATTCGGCCAATCAGCTTGCCTTGCGGGTTGAAGATGAGTATTCGTCCCATTTGTACATGCAGTTGCCGGGCACGTCGCTCCAGACAAGCTGGCGCGTATCGCCCAACCAAACCGGGCCTTCAGCCCAGCGCATGCCCGTAGCCAGGCGCTCGACCTTGGCCAGGCCGAGGCGGTATTTCTCGAACGCCGGGTCGATGATGACGACCGAGGCATCAGGCACGCGGGGGCTGGGGTGGAAATCAGTCATGATGGGTTTCTCCCTTTGGTTGATGTTGCGCTTCGGGTCGACCGACTCAAGCAAAGTCAGGCTTCAAACGGGTTGACCACTTGCACGCCGCACCCCAGAAAGTCCCGCACGTTACGCGTCGCAATGATCAATTGATGCTCTTGCGCTGTGGCGGCAATCAGCATGTCGGGCGCGCTGCGGACAATGCCTTGGGCACGAAACTGGCCGCGCAGAACGCCCGCCCGGTGTGCGACCGATTCGTCGATTGGATAGACGGCGTGCAGGCGTTGCACCAAGGCGTTGAAAAGTTTGAGTTTGTTGGCATTGGGATGCCAGGCAAGGCCAAAATTCGCTTCCTCGATGGTGACCACAGAAATCGCCAAAACTTCTACTGATTGCACCCAAAGCATGACCTGCAGATTGGGTGATTTTTTGACAAACTCGCTGATGACATTGGTGTCAACCAAATGAATGGTCTGTGCCATGGTGGTGCCTGGCGGTTAGCGTTTTTGCGCTGCAAAGGTGTTTGCGCGGTCCCACGCTTTACCGCGCCTGGTTGCGCTGCCAGCCGTCGAAGCACTCCCGGCTTCAATCCCAATGTTGTCTGAGGGTACATAGCTTTCGCGCAATTGAACAAGCTGGCTGTAAAAGCTGACCTCGGCAGGCTTGGCAGCAGCCTGCGCAAGTTTGAAATAGTCAGCCGACACCAGCACAGCCACCGGCGTGCTTCGCTTGGTGATGACCTGTGGGACTTGCTGCGCAGCGGCAATCAGCGATGAGAGTTGCTGGCGGCATTGGGCGACTGAGATGGACATAAGTTAACCGGATGTACATATGAAAAGTACAGTATAGCAATTGATGGTTATTTGGCAAATGGAACGGATGGTGGAGCGGACAGTTTGTGAATGGATCGTTTGAAGGGATGGCTGGTTTCCCGCCCGATTTACATTACCCCAGTAATGGAATACTATGTCGGCATGCTGCATATTCAAACCAAAATGACGTCCCAGGGGCAGGTTTCCGTACCCGCAGCCATTCGGCAACTGCTTGCGCTTACGCCTGGCTCTACCCTGGTTTGGACGCAGGAAGAAGGCCGGGTAACGGTGCATCGTGCTGTGCGTCACAGCACCTCGGAGGTGCACCAAGCCCTGTTTGCAGAGGTAGCGCCAGAGACTGCACCCAAGACCCTGGCCGAGTTGAAACAGGGAGTCCGCCAGCACATGAAGAACCGCCATGCTCGCGGTTGACACCAATGTGCTGGTCCGTCTGCTGGCGCGTGACGATTTAAAGCAGTCCAGACGCGCTGATCAATTCATTGCCAAGGGCGCGTGGGTGTCGCATCTGGTCCTGGCTGAAACGATGTGGGTGCTGGAGTCGGTCTACGCGCGGTCCGCTGCCCAGCTTTTGGCCGCATTGCAATTGCTGTTGGCGCACGAGACGCTGGTTCTTCAAGACGCAGACACAGTCAGTGCCGCATTGGCGCATTTTGAGAAGAAACCTGCTTTGGGATTTTCGGATTGTCTGGTTCTTGAAATTGCCCGTAGGGCGGGGCATTTGCCGCTGGGCACGTTTGACCGGGCATTGGCAAAAATTGACGGTGCGCAGCGGTTGTAGGCGATCACGGGTGAATCTACGGGTCAACGCCCTCGAACGCAAAAGTCATGCGTCAGTTTGCGTTGACCCATACAGACCCATTCACTTTGAGGCTATGCCGGGCCTTCAAGGCGCACCCCCATCCCAACGCCCGCCCAAATTCTTCAGCAACAGCGCGATTGCCACGAGCCTGCGATTGCGCACGTCCAGCAGTGTGCGTTCCGCTGACAAGGCAGTCGCTTGCGCCGTCACAACGTTGAGATAGCTGACCGTGCCCGCCTTGTACTGGTTGTTGGTGATTTCCAGATTGCGCTGTGCGGCGGTCAGTGCGTCGGTTTGCAGGACGATTTGCTCTTCCAGACTGGCGGCAGCGGCCAGGTTGTCCTCGACTTCCTGCAACGCGACAAGCACGGTTTGGCGGTAACTGGCGGCGGCAAGTTCGGTGCTGGCGCGGGCTGATGCTTCGGCCGCCTTTCGGGCGCCACCGTCGAACAGCGCCAGCGCCAAGGATGGCCCAAGCGACCAGAACAGGTTGGGCGCGCTGATGAGGTCGAGCAACTCGGCACCCCGCAATCCAGCCGAGGCGGACAGGGTGATCGCGGGGAAGAAGGCGCTTTGGGCAACGCCGATTTGGGCGTTGGCAGCCGCCACGCGACGTTCTGCTGCTGCAATGTCGGGTCTGCGCTCCAGCAACTGGGTTGGCAGTTGCAGTGGCGCAACCGGGGCCTGGGGCAGGGTCGCCGTGCTGGGCAGGCTGAATGCCGCAGCAGGCTTGCCCAGCAAGGTGGCAATCGCGTGTTCCAGCAGGGCGCGGTTGCTGTGGGATTCGATCAATTGCGCCTGGGTCGTGCGCAGTTGCGTGGTGGCCTGTGCGACATCAGCGGCAGATGCCACACCGCCGGCGTAGCGGTTCTGCGTGAGTTCCTGCGAGCGTTGGTAAGCGGTGACAGACCGCTCCAGCAATGCGGCTTGTGATTCGGAGCTGCGCAACGAAAAATAGGTTTGGGTCAAAAGCGCCTGCACCGACAGACGCGCCGACGCCAGGTCGGCCGAACTGGCCTGCAAGCGAGCCTCTGCGGCGCTGACGGCACCGGATACACGGCCCCACAAATCAAGCTCCCAACTGGCGTTGGCGGCAATTGAATGGGACGTGGCCGGATTAGCCCCGCCTGGCACCACGCTGCTGGTGATGCCGGCACTGGCGCCCAGCGTGGGGCCCAGGCCCGCGCGGGTGCTGCCCAGCGCCGCCCGCGCCACCTCAACCTGGGCGGCGCTGGCCTTGAGATTTTCATTGCCAACCACGACCTGTTGCTGCAGCGCGTTCAACTGGGAGTCATTGAAGAGCCGCCACCAGTCGTCCGGGACCGTTGCGGCGTGCGGGCGCGCAGCCTTCCAGATTGCCGATTCCTTGAAAGCGGCTGGCAGGTCCATGGCAGGCTTCTGGTAGGGCGCAGGCGTGGTGCAGGCGCAAAGCGCCAACGCCAGCAGGATCGCCTGAACGGTCTGGCCGGCGCGCAGGTCAGTGGGTTTTTTCGTCGTCATAAAGAGACCGATGGGAGTGCGCTTGCAGCGGGCGTTGGCAGGACAGGCCGGGCCTTTGCCGCGAACCAGCGTGCGCCGCCGAGCAGTGTGGCCGTGCGCATCCTGTCCATCAGAACGTACACGACCGGCGTGGTATACAGCGTCAGCAACTGCGACAGAATCAGCCCGCCGACCACGGCAATGCCCAACGGTTGGCGTAATTCAGCGCCGTCGCCAGTGCCAAAGACCGCTGGCGCAGCCAGTGGAACCGCACCAAATATCGCACAGACCGTGGTCATCAAAATCGGCCTGAACCGCAG
>JANOMD010000392.1:0-4839 GCA_031420135.1 Rhodoferax sp.
AGATTGAATTCGCCTTTTTCGTGAATATCGTTGCGGTCCAGAAGAACATGCTCAAATCGAATTTCTTTTTTTGCGATCAGGCCATGCAAGTCCCAACTGAGCGAAGCAACGTCCTGGTAAACCTCATGTTCGGTTTCTTCAAAGGACATGAAAACTCCCCGCTCCTTGTAATGGACCACGCCATTGACCAGAAAGTCAATTCCCAATAGAGTTTTGCCAGAGCCGGCCCCTCCACTGATCAAGGTGATCCTGTTTTTCGGTAGCCCGCCTTCTGTAATTTCATCAAAGCCTTTGATGCCCGTGGGGCATTTTTGCAGTTGGCCGTGATTGGAAGCGGGATTTGCTTTTTTGAGAGTTGCAGCCATGTGTAAGCCTTTCTGCTTTTCATGATTCGCCAAAATGCATGTTTGATGAGCGACATGCTTGGGGTCAAGCATCTTCAATCACTATCACTGCAGATCGCAAGAAAGTCTGTGCGACACCGTACACAGCACTGTTGGGTATCAACGCTCGAAGCGTGCCCGACCACCCCGAAGGCACCGTGATGCCAATCGGAGGGCGAAACGCTCATTTCTTGCCTGGGGGCCAAAATACTCCCATCAACGGCTTGACGCTGATGCCGTGGATCAGGATCGACAGTGTGACCACCATCAACGTGAGCTGGATCAACTGCAACGCCAGCGGCTCGCTCAGGCCGTGCTGAATGGCGTACATCAAATAGTAGAGCGAGCCGATGCCGCGCACGCCAAACCAGGCCGTCATGCCGCGAATGCGCCACGGCGTGCCGCTGCCGAACAGGCCGATGAGGGCGCTGACCGGCCTGGCAACCACAAATAAAAACAGCGCAAATGTGGTGCCCTGCCAGCTCCAGGAGCTCAAGAACAGGCTGCCGCCCACCAGCAAAATGAGCATCAGTTCTGACAGCCGCTCCAGATGCTCCTTGAAGACCAGAGAGCCCTCGCTCACTGTGGGCAGTGGCAGAGGCTCGTCGGTGGCCACCTTGGCCAGCACGGCAGTTGGCAGCACCTGGCTGGCCAGTTTCAGCTCGGTTTGGCGCAGCGCGACCGCCGCGAAAAAGACCGCAAGAAAGCCCCAGGCGTTCACGGCCACCGTCAGGCCGTAGACCAGGCCAATCAAACCAAGGCCGAGAAAATCGTCCATCAGTTCGTGTTGATGCGGTGCGCGGCGCAGCTTCCAGACGATGCGCGCAAGCGCGGCGCCTGCCACTACGCCAATCACGATGCTGGCCGCCGTGGCCCACAGCACATCGACCAGCACCCAGCGCAGGCCCACATAGCCAGCCATGCCCAGGTCGTGCAGCCCCAGCATCCCCAAACCCAGCATCACGAACGGGAACGCGCTGCCGTCGTTCATGCCGGCCTCAGAGGTCAGCGTGAAGCGCAGCTGGTCGCGGTCGCCAGGGTGGCGGATTTGCACGTCGGTCGCCAGCACTGGGTCAGTGGGTGCCACAATCGCGCCCAGCAAAATGCCCGCACCCAACGGCAAGCCCAGCGCCCACCAGGCAAAGGCGGCGACCATTGCGACGGTGAGCGCCATCGACACGGTGGCCAGCAAAATAGGAGCGCGCCAGCGGGACAGCCGAAACGGCGCGGGCATCTTGATGCCGGCAGAAAACAGTGAAATCAACACCGCCACTTCAGTCAGCACTTCGAGCAGCGCGGACTGCTTGAGCGGATTGAAGTGAAACAGATTGAGCGCGCTGGGACCTACCAGCAGGCCCACCGCCAGGTAGATGATGGCGGCCGTTACGGGCAGGCTTTTAAGGGCGGTAGCGGTAAACCCGCGAAGCAGCATCAAAGCGCCGACCAGCAGGAACCATTGCGCATTCGACATCAACGTGCTCAGAGGATTGCAGAGCGTTCCAGTTTACGGGCCAATCAGCACGTCTGCACTGTGAAACTCATCCTGTCCTACAGCTGGGCTGAGGGCCGAAAAAGTGCCTTAATATACCCAAATTGGGTTTATTGAGGGCTGAAATCGGTCAAAAAACGCAAAAAAACAATAAAATATGCCTGTAGCTCTCGTATTATATAGAAAGTTTGCTATTAGTTTTGATATTTTCGCTTACGTCGCAATCCGACTGTCAACCGATGGCCAGGCGCCGTTGCGGGATCGGTTCAAGGATTGCCCAGGAAATCGCGCTTGCCAATTTCAACGCCGTTGTGGCGCAGGATGTTGTAGGCGGTCGTCACGTGGAAGTAGACATTGGGAACGGCGTGGCCCAGCAGAAATTGCATGCCCTTGTAATGCGTTTCCTTCTCGCCGCGTTTGGTCACGATGGCTTTGTCTTCGGTGCCGTCGATTTGTGCCGGCGTGATGGTCTGGATGAAGGCGATGGTTTTGGCAATGCGGGTTTTGAGCTCCGCGATGGTCTTCTCGTTGTCTTCAAACGCCGGAATGTCAACGCCAGCCAGGCGCGCCACCAGGCCCTTTGCGGTGTCGCAGGCGATTTGCACCTGGCTGGTCAGGGGCAGCATGTCGGGGAACAGGCGAAAGCCGGTCAACGAAGCGTCGGCAATTTTCTTGGCGTCAATGTGCGCTTGGGCCTTGTCCAGAATGGCGGACAGATTGCCCAGCACGTTGACGAAACGCGGCACGCTGGCCTGGTACATGGAGATAGTCATTGGGGGTTTCCTGAAAATTGAGGCGGATCGGAATGATCCACCGGCAACCGCCGATGGTAGCCGTTACGCATTGATGGTGTCTGCCGCCGCAGGCTGGTCATGCGCCAGTGGATCGCCATCAGCGCGCGGGTTTCCCCCCTTTTTGGCACCAAGTGCCGCCGATAGACTGAATCGATATTTTCAATGCGAGGGTCCCTGTTATGTCCGATTCAATGCCAACATCGCGCCGCAAGTTTCTATCTGCCGCTGCGGCCTTGGGCAGCGCTGCCTTGCTGCCTGAAGCAGCCGCGCAGGCAGCCAAAGCAGGCAAAGCTGAAAAGTGGCCGTCCAAGCCGATCCGCATCGTCGTGGCCTTTCCGCCGGGCGGTTTGACCGATGCCTACGCCCGCATGTACGCCGAGCAGTTGACCGCCCGGCTCGGGCAGCCTGCCGTGGTGGACAACAGACCTGGTGGCGGCGCCATCATCGGCATTGATGCCGTGGCAAAGTCGCCGGCTGACGGTTACACCCTGCTCATGACGACCTCGGGCACGGTCTGGCAAAACCGCGTGCTGTATTCCAAGTTGCCTTACAACCTGGACAAAGACCTGACACCGATTGCGCTCTTCCCATCCGGCCCGCTGGTGGTGGCGGTGCCCGAAAAAGTGCCTGCACGCAACATGAAGGAGTTCATCGAATTCGCCAAAAGCAATCCGACCAACATGGGCACGTATGCCCCCGGCTCCTACCCGCACCTGGTGGCAGACCAGACCAACCGGCGTGAAGGTACCAAGATCGTGTCGGTGCATTACCGGGGCGAGTCGCCCATGTGGGTGGACGTGGCGTCGGGCCAATTGCAGATTGCCATCGGCAGCTACCAGGCCTTCAATACCGTAGCCACGCGCGGCGTGCGGCCCATAGGCGTCACGGGCACCTACCGCTCACCCAAGTTGCCGGAGGTGCCGACGCTGCTGGAGCAGGGCATCACCGATATCCTGGTGGGGCTGGAAGGCGGGCTGCCCCTGATGGCCCCCGCAGGCACGCCCGAGTCGGTGCTCAGGCTGCTGTCCGACGTGGCTGTGCAAGGTGCCAACACCGAGCGGGCGGTCAAACTGCGCGAATCCTTTGGCATCCCAAACAAACCGCAAAACCTGGCCAACACTCGCAAACAATGGGAGCGCGACGTGCCGATCTGGATCAAAGTCGCCGTGGACCTGGGACTCAAGCTGGATTGACCGGCTGCGCCAGCGCAGGGCGCTTACAAATCGACAGCGTAACGCGCCAGCATCTGCTCTTGCGTTTCAGCGGCAACATCACCGCCGATCTGGTCCCTGAGCATTTCGCCCATTGACGGCAGCGCGGCACGGCCGAGGTGGCGGCTTGCGTCCCACAGCTTGGAGCGCATCAGGGCCTTGGCGCAGTGCAGGTAGACGGCCTCGACGGTGACGCGGATCACCAACTTGGGCGCACGTTTGGCGTCGGCGCAGCGGGCCAATGTGACTTCGTCGGCAGTCAGCACTGCGGTGCCATTTACGCGCAGGGTCTCGTCAACGCCCGGCACCAGAAACAGCAGGCCCACGCGGCCCGTGTGCACGATGTTTTCCAGCGTGTCAAGCCGGTTGTTGCCGGGTGAATCGGGGATCAGCAAGGTGCCCGCGTCCAGCACTTTCACAAAACCGCGTTCGCCGCCGCGCGGGGAAGCGTCCATGGCACCATCAGTTCCCGCGCTGGCCACTACAACAAAAGGCGAGAGCGCGATGAAATGCGCGCAGTGCGGGTCAAGTTGCGGAATCTCCTTTTGGACGGAGCGCTCCCGCGCCGGGGCATAGAGCGCGCGCAGGGCTTCAAGTGTGGTGATGGTCATCAATTTTCCTTGGGATCTACTGGGAACCAACCTGGCCCGCCAGTGGCTGCCAGTCGGGCTCGTTTTCAGTGGCAGACGCGCAATTATTGTGTTTTGTCACGAGGCCTGAGGCGCTGGGCCTGGCCGCTCCCGCTTGAACGGCCAAAAGCTGTGTCAACCCAGCGTGATGACGGCGCAGGCGATGCGCGGGCCTGCGTTGCCGGTCGGCTGGGTCTTGAAGTCGTCCGGGTCGCGGTGGACGATGAGGCCCCGGCCGATGACATTTGTGGCGCCCGAGCCCACCGCGATGGATGTTGACGTGTAGCTGAAGCGCGACACACCACCCGCGTCGGCCTTCAGGCTGACCAGATC
>JANOMD010000393.1:0-3441 GCA_031420135.1 Rhodoferax sp.
TTTTAAGCCAAAAACTCGAGTTAGTGCTATTTTATGAAGAAAATGACCCTCTAGCTCCCGTATAACGTGCTTATTTAGCTATGTATATAATAGCATTTTGAAATCGACAACGCAATGCCCTCGAAAGCCCTGATGCATCCGTACACAACAGGAGAACACTGAATGCTCGATTTACTCGTCAAAAATGCCACCCTGCCCGATGGGCGAGGCACCATGTCCATTGCCGTTCAGGATGGAAAAATCGTCGAGGTCACACAAGGTCTTGACGCTCCCGCCCGGGAGGTCATCAATGCCGACGGTTTGCTGGTCAGCCCGCCGTTTGTCGATGCGCATTTCCACCTCGACTCGACCTTGAGCTACGGCCTGCCGCGCATCAACCAGAGCGGCACCTTGCTCGAAGGCATTGCGCTGTGGGGTGAACTCAAACCACTGCTGACACAGGATGCGCTGGTTGAACGCGCCTTGACCTACTGCGATTGGGCGGTGGCGAAGGGCCTGCTGGCCATCCGCTCACATGTTGATATTTGTGACCCGCGTTTGCTGGCGGTTGAAGCACTTCTGGAAGTGAAGCGCCGCGTAGCGCCGTACCTTGATCTGCAACTGGTTGCGTTCCCCCAGGACGGCGTTTTGCGCGATCCACAAGGAATGGACAAGCTTAAACGGGCACTGGCGATGGGGGTGGACGTGGTGGGCGGCATACCGCACTTTGAGCGCACCATGAGCGATGGCGCATTGAGCGTCAAACTGCTGTGCGAGCTGGCGGCTGACCAGGGCAAATTGGTGGACATGCACTGCGATGAGTCTGACGACCCGCTCTCGCGCCACATCGAAACGCTCACGTTCGAAACCCAGCGCCTCGGTCTGCAAGGCCGCGTCACCGGCTCGCACCTCACCTCGATGCACAGCATGGACAACTACTACGTGAGCAAACTCCTGCCGTTGATGGCAGAGGCGCAAATCAACGTCGTCAGCAACCCGCTGATCAACATCACCTTGCAAGGCCGCCACGACACCTACCCCAAACGCCGTGGCATGACGCGCGTGCCGGAGTTGATGGCACATGGCATCACCGTCGCGTTTGGCCAAGACTGCGTGATGGACCCGTGGTACTCGCTAGGCAGCGGCGACATGCTGGAAGTTGCCAGCATGGGCCTGCACGTGGCGCAGATGACATCACAAGCAGCCATGCGCCAGTGTTTTGAAGCCGTCACCACCCGCCCCGCGCGCATCATGAAGCTGCAGGGTTATGGGCTTGAGGCAGGTTGCAATGCGGACTTTGTGCTGTTGCAGGCGCGGGATCCGGTGGAGGCGATACGGCTGCGGGCAGCGCGGCTCAAAGTGTTTCGGCGGGGGAAGTTGATTGCGTCTTCGTCGGCTGCGACGGCTTCCTTGAATTTGGCTGGGCGGCCTGGGAAGACGTCTTGGTTGCGGGATTGACTCTGCTCCTCGCGCGGGCCGGATGAACCCCCGCACCGCCCCCGCCACTCAACTGCCGCTGGCCCTTCGGGCGACCATCTCCAGTACGCAACGATGGGGCCGTCGCGCAAACTCACTTCGCTGCGCTGCGTTCAAACATGCGCCACTCTGTCGGTCCGCTGCGCGGCCCCCAGACCCACTCGTTTTACGTGCTTCGAGGCAGCGCCAGATGAGCGCCAGGGGCGCCGCAGGGCTTCAGGCGGGGCGATTGGGAAACCCGGAATAAGCAGCAGTCTCTTCAATCAAGGGAAATTGACTTGGCTGGTTTGAGCCACAGTGAAAAAAAGCCCCGCAAATGCGAGGCTTTGACGGGCAATGCTGACGGTCAGGCGTTGCGGCGACGTGTTACGGCCAATCCTGCCAGAGCCAAACCTACCAAGGCGAGCGATTCTGGTTCTGGCACGTTTTGCGTTGTTGTATCAAATGCAACTTCGCCGATGTTCACATTACCACCGCCATGAATCGAAGTAACCGTTAAGCGAACGAACTCACCAACTCCTGAGACTCCAAAAGTCTGAGCGTTCAGACCAATTGCCGCATTGAAGGCCCCCAAATTCGTCACTCCGGATGTGAACGCAGAATCTAATGCGGATGTAAGAGTGAAGCTGTTCACAGCATTTGGGCGGTCTTGAGTCCACAAAGCAAAGGAATGAATTGCAAGAACGCTTCCCAAGTCGAAATCCAAGTGGCCAAAGGTTTGAGAATTACCAGCCCAAGCATTGGCAGCCCCATTTACGAGATGAGTGGGGTTCCCCGCAATATAGGTGCCATAGTCGGTAACGCCGCTAATAAAACTTGACGACAAACCAGATTCATTGATCAGGTTGCCAGTTGAGCCTGAGGCTGTGCCCATCGTATTGCCGATGACTGCAACAGGCGACCGTATCACGCCAGCAGAAGCAAGGTTGGGCAAGCTGCTAGCCAGTAAGACAAGGCAGAGCGAAGTTGCAGAAATGTGACTAATTTTCATTGAGATCTCCATATTTAGGATTGAAAAAGTATTCGCCTGATGTACCAAGCAGAAAATATGCCAGAAAAAAAACGTATTAATATCAAGCCCTTATGACAATAACTGTGCAGGCCAGAGAGAGCCTGTAAAGTAATCCGACATATTTTTGCTTGTGCAATGGCTGACCCAAATCATTAACGCCCACCAAAGGCCTGAATCACCCCAACACGCCTGAGGCGAATGTGTCGCAGCCTCGAAGCACGTAAAACGAGAGGGTCTGGGGGCCGCGCAGCGGACCGACAGAGTCGCGCTTGTTTGAACGTAGCGAAGCGAAGTGAGTTTGCGCGACGGCCCCATCTGTGCGTACTGGAGATGGTCGCCTGAAGGGCCTGCGACAGTTGAGTATCAGGGGCGCTGCAGGGGTTCAGACGCCCGGTGCGAGGCACAGGTCAAGCCATCCAGTTCTCCACCTTCAACCCCTTGACCCTACCAAAATCCTTCACATTGTTGGTGATCACCGTGGCATCCAGGCTTCGCGCATGGGCTGCGATCATCAAATCGTTTGCGCCAATCATCTGGCCTTTCTTCTTCAGGTCCGCGCGGATTTCAGCATAATGTTCGGCAGCGTCGCGCGACCAGTCCTTGACGGTCACATGCTGGACGAAGGCATCAACGCCAGCCCGGTTGGCTTTCTTTTTATTTGATTCAAGCACGCCATAGAGCAACTCTGCCAGCGTGACCATGGAGATCATCTGCCGCTCAATCGGGACCCGTTGAATACGTTCGAGCAACACCTCAGAGGATCGACGCAAGACGAAAGCGCAAGTGTCGGTATCGAGCATGTAAAGCCGGGTCATTTCAAGGAGCGCTCCTGAACCGGGAGGTCTTCAATGCCAGCCATGAAGTCGTCGCTCACACCAACACCAGAGGCCAAAAAGGCGCTCCAGTCCCGAGGCCGGGGTGACAAGACGATATCGTCGCCAATCTTGCGGATGAAGACCTCCTTCATCTCGGCT
>JANOMD010000394.1:0-3438 GCA_031420135.1 Rhodoferax sp.
ATGTTCAGTTGTCAAAAAACTGCCCCGCGACCTCAGTTCGCACGACGCGTGCGCTCTGGGGTGGCCGCTGTGTTATCGAGCCCTAGTCTCCGCCAGCGTCTGGACACCCACGCCTGTGCCTGGTTTGATCTGGCAGCCCAGACAAAACCCTGCTGGGCAGCCGCGTTGCCGGCAAACCCATTGACTTCGGTGTCCTGCCCTGTGGCTACACCCCGGTTGACCTGGGCCGCTATAGTCAATACAACCTGAACCCGCGCAGCACCGCTGGCGCTCGTCTGTCGCGACCTTGACGCACGTAAAACGATGGATTAGTGGGCCGAGAAGTGGACAGACAGAGTCACTCTTGTCTGAGCGCAACAAAGTGGAGCAAGTTTGCGCGACGGCCCCATCGTTGCGTACTGCAGATGGTTGCCCGAAGGGTCAGCAGAATTTGCTCGATGGGGTTCGGTTTGGAGTGACGCAAGGCCTATTGCAAGTCTGGTGACAATGCCTACTGATTCCATTTCCATTTCAATCGGACAGGTTGTTGCACCTCCTAGCCGTGCTGGAGCACTGTCTTCGTCGGTGCGCCTACTGTCCGATTGAAATGGAAACGGAATGACAACACCTATTGCCACGGCAGCAAGTCAAATTTGCTGCGCCCGCCGATGCGATAGGTGCTGAAGTCGCGCACGTCAACCGTGACGATGCCGTGCACGCCGGTGGACTCGGCCAGCCACACCAGGCAGGCATCGGCCAAGTCCGGTTTCAGGCTCGCATATTTGCGCAGGATGGCGGCGACCCGTGCGTAGGCTTGAGAGCCCAGTGGCACGACGGTGATCCAGCCGTCGGCTATCCGGTCAAGCAGCTTCGCTGTGTCCTCGGTCGCCAAAAAGAAGCAGGCCTCGGTGATGACGTGGTCAACCGTGATGAACTGGCCGCGAAACTGCCACAGCCATTGCCGCGACGCTTCATGCAGCGCGTCGTTGGCGTCGTACAGCGCTACCAGAAAACCGGTGTCCAGCAGCACCCTGGCAGTGGATTTGGTTGGCGCGGCCATCGCGGGCTTGCGGGCCGTTTGGTGCAAACCTATGTCCGGCTGGCAATCTGGCGCCGGGCCAATTCCGCAACTCGCTCCTTGGTGGCGCTGGCATGTTTGGGTTGGCCCGACGCCACCTTGCCAATGAAGCCGCTGGCGTCAAACGCCTGAAAAATCGGGCTGGCGGCTCGCTGTGCTCGCGATGATCCCGGTGATCCCTTCATCCCGGCGCGCACCTCGCCGCTGCCCAGATACTGCGTAACCGCCTTGATGAGCACTTCGCTCTTGGTCATGCTCTGGCTGACGCAGTACTTGACCAATTCTTCTTCAACGCGGGGTGGAAAACGGACAGAGACACTCATGGCAATTCCGATGTATTACGAATGGATCAAGTGTAGTACGAGAGTTGTGCCAGGTCAAATTTTCGACCCCCTGTCGACCCCTTGTGCTTTAACCGTGCGGTCGGTCACTGCTGGGCGCTGCCAGGCGCTAATTCACATGTTTTTCGCGTTGAGAACGCCATTTGCATGTGGACAACAGCCACGCTCAAACAGCGCGCGACTCTGTCGATCCGCTTCGCGGTGCCCAGACCCCATAGTTTTACGTGCTTCGAGGCTGCGGCACATTCGCCCCAGCGGCGCTGCGGTGCTTCTGGCTTAGACTTGGTCAGGCGCTGGGGACTTGTGTACAGCGAAATGGGTAGAGGGCATTAGCGAATTCAAGACGCAGCGGGCGGGACTGTCCGAACTCTGGTTGAAATGTTATATTGAAAGACCTGACCCCGTTGGCCCCTCAGTACCTTCACCTTTCCTGATTGCTTTCACCTTGCGTAAAATAATATGACTGATCACACCCATCCCCGTGTTGCCGTTGTCACCGGAGCAGCCCGTGGCATCGGTCTTGCCATCGGTGAATGGTTTCTTCGCGAAAACTACAAGGTTGCGCTTCTGGACATTGACAAAACCATGCTCGACAGCGCAGTCAACAAAATCGCCCGCCCTGATGATGCACTTTGCATTCATTGCGATGTCTCTGATCCCGCGCAGGTCAAAAAGGCAGCGGCGCAAGTGATGTCCAAATTCGGACGCGTGGACGCATTGGTCAACAACGCGGGTGTCGCCGTGTTCAAGCCCGCGCTGGAGACCACTTTTGATGAATGGCGTACCGTCATGGCCACCAACCTGGACGGCGCTTTCATCTGCACCCAGACGTTTGCCGAGTTCATGGTCAAGGCGGGCAGCGGGGCGATTGTGAACATCGCGTCGATTTCCGGCCTGCGGGCCAGCACCCTGCGATTGGCCTACGGCACCAGCAAAGCCGCCCTGATCCATTTGAGCAAGCAATATGCCGTTGAACTGGGCAATGCCGGTGTGCGCGTGAATGTAGTCGCGCCAGGCCCGGTGGAGACCGAAATGGCCAAGCTAGTCCACACGGCTGCTATCCGCGCGGACTATTACGACGCCATTCCGCAGGGCCGCTATGGCACCCTTGAAGAGATGGCCAATACGGTGGGATTCCTGTGCAGCGACAACGCCAGTTTCATCAACGGGCAGGTGATTGCGATCGATGGTGGCTTTGATGCTGCGGGTGTTGGCTTGCCCACACTTCGCCGGGCCATGGCGGGGCGATGACCCTGGAGATCAGGATCATAAAGCAGCAAACCTGTTTGCTATTAAATGTATATCTTCTTATGTAATAGAGACTGGGGTCACAAAGAGAATAGCGTCAAGTCGTTCATCATATCTTGATCTGCAATCAAATTATGGTGATGCCTTTACGACAGAGTCGCGCGCTGTCTGAGCGCAGCGAAGTCGCGGACATTCCAGGTCATGCGACCACCCGGAACGGAACACCTACTGCATCCAGTTCTCAACCTTCAGCCCCTTGACCCTACCAAAATCTTTCACATTGTTGGTGATCACCGTGGCATCCAGGCTTCGCGCATGGGCTGCGATCATCAAATCGTTTGCGCCAATCATCTGGCCTTTCTTCTTCAAGTCCGCGCGGATTTCGGCATAGTGTTCGGCAGCGTCGCGCGACCAGTCCTTGACGGTCACATGCCGGACAAAGGCATCAACGCCAGCCCGGTTGGCTTTCTTTTTATTTGATTCAAGCACGCCATAGAGCAACTCTGCCAGCGTGACCATGGAGATCATCTGCCGCTCAATCGGGACTCGTTGAATACGTTCGAGCAACACCTCAGAGGATCGACGCAAGACGAAAGCGCACGTGTCGGTATCGAGCATGTAAAGCCGGGTCATTTGAAGGAGCGCTCCTGGACCGGGAGGTCTTCAATGCCAGCCATGAAGTCGTCGCTCACACCAACACCAGAGGCCAAAAAGGCGCTCCAGTCCCGAGGCCGGGGTGACAAGACGATATCGTCGCCAATCTTGCGGATGAAGACCTCCTTCATCTCGGCT
>JANOMD010000395.1:0-2301 GCA_031420135.1 Rhodoferax sp.
TGAAGTGGACCCCATCCCCCGGACAGCATTGAGCCCAGTTTAAGTTACACCCTGTCGATTACATATGCAGCTGGACGGCGCTGCCCCGGGTTTGGCTTGAGTGCTTGGCTGTTGGGTATTTTGCCTTTGGATTTTGTCAATTGATTTTCCCTGAACGCAGTCTGCCTGAAGCGCAGCGCAAGGTAGAGTCCCCTGGCAGCGCTTGAACTTATCCACAATCATCGCACCGCCACCAATGGCTGTTTTATAGACCTCCTGCGGTGTCTGGTTGCCCAGCGACTGGTGCGGGCGCTCTTGGTTGTAGAAGGCAAAGTACTTCGCCAGGCCCAACATCAACTCGCCCATTGTGGCGTAGCCGTTCAGGTGTACGTCCTCATGCTTGACACTGCGCCACAGCCGCTCGACAAAGATGTTGTCATACGCCCGGCCCCTGCCATCCATGCTGATGGTGACACCGTTTTCTTTGAGTACACCGGTAAACGCCTCGCTGGTGAATTGGCTGCCCTGGTCGCTGTTGAACAGCTCTGGCTTGCCGTGGGTTAAGAGCGCCTCTTGCAGGCAGTCCACGCAGAAGCCGGCATCCATGGTGTTGCTGATGCGCCAGCTCAAAACCTGCCGGGAGTACCAGTCGATGATCGCCACCAAATAGGCAAATCCGTGCTTCAAGCGGATGTAGGTGATGTCGGTGCTCCAGACCTGGTTGGGCCGCAGCACCGGCACACCGCGCAGCAGATAGGGGTAGATCTTGTGGCCTGGCATGGGCAGGCTTGTCTTCTTGCCCGGTGCCATGCCCGCCAAGCCCATCAGGCGCATGAGGCGCTGCACCCGTTTGCGGTTCACTGCGTGGCCGCAGCGGCTCAGAAAGACCACCATTTTGCGGCTGCCGTAAAAGGGCCGTTTGGTGTACTCCTCATCGATCAGCACACTGATGCGCAAGTCCGATTCGTCCACCGCTTTTGGCTGGCGTCTGCAATAGACCCCTGATCGCGCTACGCCCGCCAGCACGCATTGGCGCTGGATGGGCAGTGGGCCACTGGCATCGATCCATGATTGGCGTGTCATGGCAGGCTCAGCCCTGACTTTTTTTTGAGCCAGTCCAGCTCGACTTTGAGCCGCCCGATTTCGCTGTACAGCAGTTCGGGCGTGCAGTGCTGGGGCACCGCAGCCACTTGGGGGCCGCGTTTGCCTTCAAACAGGGTTTTAGCCTGCGCCTGGATTTCGGCCTTCCACTGTCGCACTTGCACCGGGTGCACTTTGTGCTGCTGGGCCAACTCGTTGATCGTCTTCTCAGCGGCCAATGCTTGCAGTCCTACCTTGGC
This sequence comes from Rhodoferax sp., assembly GCA_031420135.1. GTDB lineage: Bacteria > Pseudomonadota > Gammaproteobacteria > Burkholderiales > Burkholderiaceae_C > JANYCG01. The sequence goes on from JANOMD010000395.1 coordinate 1,320, forward strand.
CTTGAACTCGGCTGTGTGGAACTTGCGTTTCTTTGCTTCAGTTGTCATCAGGTTCTCCTGATGACAGTTTGCTCCTTAAACTATTGTCCAGAAATCGGGGTCCCCCCGAGTTCGACAGTTCAGCGCCCAAAAATCTGTACATCCCCAATTAAATCAAGTGCTTAGCGGCATTATTCTAAATTATTGTGGTGGCACGTTCAAAGCCATAAATATTGTTTTTCATACTTGACTATTGTGATAGAGTGGCGGCATGTTTGTCAAGGTCACCACCTCTGGTCCGCGCCGCTATGTCCAACTGGTCGAGTCCTACCGGGATGACGCCGGGCGCGTCAAGAAGCGCACCGTAGCGACACTGGGGCGCCTGGACCAACTCAGCGGCGAACTCGACTGCGTTATTGATGGCCTGCTCAAAGTAGCAGGCCGTGAGCCGATCATCGCCTCACCTACCACAACACCTGTTGGAGCCGCTGCCGGTGTTTCATTCGAGTCAGCCCGCGCCTTGGGCAATGTCTGGACTCTGACCGAAATATGGAGAGAGCTCGGCTTCTCGGATCTGCGCCGGGTTTTTCGGCGTACCCGCCACACCATCGATGTCGAAGCCCTCATTCGCATCATGGTACTCAACCGCCTGTGTGACCCCGACTCCAAACTGGGCGTGTTGCGCTGGCTGCAAACGGTGGCCTTGCCTGATATTGATGTCAAAGCACTCACCCATCAGCAGTTGCTGCGCAGCATGGATGCATTGATGGACAGCCAGGATGCGGTGGACGATGTTGTGGCCAACTTGCTGCGCGCCCTGGTCGATCAAGACCTGTCGATGGCGTTCTACGACATGACCACCATCCGCGCAGAAGGGCTCGCCACCATGCCCGGGGACGTGCGCAAGTTTGGCATGGCCAAGGAAGGCTTGATCGCTCGCCAGTTCATGCTCGGCGTGGTGCAAACCGCCGAGGGCTTACCCATTTATCACGAGGTCTTTGAC
>JANOMD010000396.1:0-2568 GCA_031420135.1 Rhodoferax sp.
GCCACTGGCGAGCCCGGCGGCGACGGTTTTGCGAACGAGACATTCAACGCCATCGGAACGCTGGCCAGCATCACTGAATTTTCAGCGCCGCACCCTGGCCTGATGTTGGTTCGCTGCGTTGGTTTGCAGCGCTTTTCAATCACGCGGCAAGAAAAGCTGAAGCACGGGCTTTGGGTTGCCGATGTTCAAAGGGTGCTTGATGACCAGTCGGTTGCCATTCCCGATGATTTACAGGGTGTGGCCAACGCGCTGGCCGGGGTGATCAAAGCGCTACAGACCCGCGCCGTGTCGGCCCATCAAATTCCGCTCGTGGCGCCGTACCGGCTTGATGACTGCGGCTGGGTTGCCAACCGCTGGTGCGAGTTGCTGCCGATGGCGCCGGATGCCAAACAGCGCCTGATGGCACTGGACAACCCCTTGGTGCGGCTGGAGCTGGTCAGCGACTTCCTGGAGCGCACCGGCATCGCGACCTGATGGCTGATTGGCAACGGCGGCACTTGATGCCCAAGGGACATGCCGACCGTATCTGGCTGCGTAGAATAGTTCAAGGTGCGGGCGACCCTCCGCGCCTCTGATGCCTGCTCTTGTGAAAGCAATTGAAAGGGCATGCAGTTCCAGAATTTTCGACATTGGCATCATGACAAAAACTTCTTCAAAATCTGCCTCGGCTTCACCCGCGCTGCCCGTCAGCACCCGCTTTGCCTTCATCAGCTCCTGCTGGCATGACGACATCGTGAACCAGGGTCGAGACGCCTTTTTGGCTGAAATGCAACGCCTGGGCGTGTCGCGCGATGCGATTGACCTGCTTGAAGTGCCCGGCGCGTTTGAGTTGCCATTGTTGGCGAAACGCCTGGCGCGGTCAGGCGGCTATGCGGCCATCGTCGCCTGCGGGTTTGTGGTCAATGGCGGCATTTATCGGCACGAGTTTGTGGCCGAGGCGGTGGTCAGCGGTCTGATGAGCGTACAGCTTGAAACCGATGTGCCGGTCTTGTCCGTGGTGCTCACGCCGATGAATTTTCATGATTCACAGGAGCATCAGCGGTTTTTCGCTGAGCACTTTGTCGTCAAGGGTACAGAAGCGGCCAGGGCCTGCATGCAAACCGTCGCCACGCTGCAGGCGGCGCGCGGTTTGATGCAGGCAAACTCAGGCCTGTCGTTTCACGCATGAAGCTCTACAGCTATTTTCGCTCCAGCGCCGCGTTTCGCGTGCGAATTGCGCTTGAACTCAAAGGTTTGCGCTATGACTATATTGCGGTGCAGATTGCCAAAGGCGAGCACAAGCAAAGCGAATATGCGGCCGTAGCGCCCGAGCAGCTGGTGCCAGTGCTTGAGGTGGATGGCGAGCGGCTGTCTCAATCCATGGCCATCATCGAGTACCTTGATGAAAAGTACCCAGCACCCGCGCTGCTTCCCAACGATGCCTTGGGCCGCGCGCAGGTTCGTGCGCTGGCGCAATGCATCGCCTGCGAGATTCATCCACTCAACAACCTGCGGGTTTTGAAGTACCTGGTGAAGGTGTTGAAGGTCGAAGATGAGGCTAAAAACATCTGGTATCGCTACTGGGTGCGCGACGGCCTTGAGGCCTTTGAGCGCCAGTTGCAGAAGCTCGAAGCACGCCGGGTGCAGCAGGGTTTGCCAGCTTCGGTTTTCTGTTTTGGCAGCACGCCCACGCTGGCGGATTTGTGCCTGGTGCCCCAAATTTTCAACGCCAGGCGCTTTGCCGTGGATCTTGAAAAATTGCCCCATACCATGGCAGCGTTCGAAGCCTGCATGACGCTGGAAGCGTTTAACCAGGCGCAGCCATCAAGCTGCCCTGATTTTGAGCCTTGACCTGGGCCGTGCCCTCAAGTCGCCATGCATGCCGACTGGATGATCCCCAACTGGCCCGCTCCAGCTCATGTGCACGCTGTCTGCACCACGCGCGCTGGCGGCGGCTCCAGGTCACCCTATGACAGCCTGAACGTCGGCGACCATGTGGGAGACGATGCCGCTGATGTTGCGCAAAATCGCACCACCCTGCAGCGCCAGATCGTTGCGCGGCCGGTGTTCCTCAAACAGGTTCACGGTGTGCAGATTGCGAATTTTTCCGAACTCACCGCCGATGGCGCACAAGCCGATGGTTGCCTGACCCGAGCCTCGGGCACGGCCTGCACCATCATGGTTGCCGATTGCCTGCCGGTGCTATTGACCAATCGCGATGGTGATTTTGTTGCCGCCGCGCACGCTGGTTGGCGCGGGCTGGCGGGTGCGGGGGGCTTGGGCGTCGTCGAAGCGATTTGTCAGTCGATTGAGTCTTTTGCGTCTGAAACAAAGGCCTGCGAGATCCTGGCCTGGCTTGGCCCTTGCATCGGTGCGTCGAAGTTCGAAGTGGGTGACGAAGTGCGCGAGGCGTTTGTCAGCCACCATTCGGCTGCAATTTCCATGTTTAAACCGTTGGGTCACGGCAAATGGTTGGCCGACCTGCAAGGCCTGGCGCGCCTGCGCCTGCAGGCGTTGGGTGTGATTCGGATTTTTGGCAATGACGGCAGCAGTGACTGGTGCACCGTCAGCCAGCCGTCAAGGTTCTTT
>JANOMD010000397.1:0-1931 GCA_031420135.1 Rhodoferax sp.
TCACATGGCGCTGCTCTACAGCCCCGAAGTCGCGCAGCAACTGGTCACCTGGCTGGCGGCTGATGTCACCGCCTGATGGCCCGGATTGCGCCGGCTGGGGCGTCTGGTTTCGATTTTTAGAGATGTATTATATTGATAGCAAACTATCTATATAATACGAGAGATAGAGGTATATTTTATCAGTTTTTTGTCCAAAATCGGTTAAAAAGCCGTCGAATATACCTAATATGGGTATGTTGAGCGGCAATCTTGTCAATTTCACGACCCTGCCCGCGCGAACTGGAGCACGCCATCGTCAACCCTTCCAAAGCGCAGCAGCATGATGTCTTTGGGGTAATTCTGGTACAGCTTCCACGGCGCTTTGGAGCCCTGTTTGGGGAACAGATGCAGCGAGCGCGCAAAGTAGCCTGACGAAAAATCAACCCACGGCTCTTCGATGATTGACGCATCGGTATTGCGCGGCGTGCACTGGGCAATGCCATTCTTTTTCATGTGATTCAGCAGGCGGCAGACGTACTCGCAGGTCAGGTCGCATTTCAGCGTCCACGAGGCATTGGTGTAGCCAAAGCTCGATGCCAGGTTGGGGATGCCGCTGTACATCAGGCCCTTGTAATTCAGCGTCCTGGCCATGTCGATGACCTGGCCGTCCACCGTCAGCTTCACGCCGCCCAGCACCTTCAGGTTCAGGCCGGTGGCGGTGACGATGATGTCAGCCGCCAACGCTTCGCCTGACTTGAGCTTGAGGCCGCTTGGCGTGAAGCGTTCAATCTCGTCCGTAACGACCGACGCCTTGCCGGATTTGATCGCCTCGAACAGGTCGCCATCGGGAACCAGGCACAGCCGCTGATCCCACGGGTTGTAGCGCGGCGTGAAGTGCTTTTTGATGTCGTAGTCGGGGCCCAGCGCCATGCGCACGCCGCCCAGCAGCAAGCGCTTGACCTTGTTCGGATTGGTGCGGCACAGGTAGAAGATATACATGACCAGCAACACCCGCTTCCAGCGCGTGATGGCATAGGCCAGCCTGGCCGGCAGGTAGCGGCGCAGGCGGTTGGCCATCGCATCTTCAGAGGGCCGGGCCACCATGTAGGTGGGTGAGCGCTGCAACATGGTGACATGGGCAGCCGTCGCGGCCAGCGCCGGCACGAGTGTGACGGCGGTGGCACCGCTGCCGATGATGACCACCCGCCTGGCCGTGTAGTCCATGTCGGCAGGCCATTTTTGCGGGTGCACGATGGTGCCAACGAAATCATTGACCCCCTCGAACTCTGGCGTGTAGCCTTCCACGTAGCTGTAATAGCCCGAGCACATGAACAGAAAATTGCAGGTGATCTGCAGCGCTACTTTGGCCTCGCCGCACTCGGCCTGAACCGTCCACTTTGCATCGGCACTTGACCACGACGCCGCCTTCACCGCATGGCCGAAACGGATATGCCGCTCAATGCCGTGGTCACGGGCGGTGTCCTGAATGTATTTCAGAATCGATGGCCCGTCGGCAATGGCTTTGGGTTCTTCCCACGGTTTGAACGAATAGCCCAGCGTGTACATGTCCGAGTCAGAGCGAACCCCGGGGTAGCGAAACAGGTCCCAGGTGCCGCCGATACTGCCGCGCCCTTCGAGGATCGCAAAGCTTCGATCCGGACAATTGGTTTGCAGGTGGTAAGCCGCGCCAATCCCCGAGAGGCCCGCGCCAACAATCAGCACGTCGAAATGTTCAGTCTGCATCAAATATTCCTGTGTTTTTCCCGGTTGCTTGCGCATCGACGGTTCGCGGCTGGTATCGCCCGAGTGGCCTGGCAGCACCGCAGGTGGCATACACTCATTCTGTGACAAATGCGAACGATCCATCCACTCAACCTGACCTGCATGCGACATCCGGCGGGCAGGCCGCAGAACCCGCTGATCCTGCTGATGAACCCACAATGGCTGCCAGC
>JANOMD010000398.1:0-5601 GCA_031420135.1 Rhodoferax sp.
CTAAAATCACCGCCTAACCCGAGATTCAAATGGCAAAAACCCTCTACGACAAAATCTGGGACGAACACGTCGTCCATTCCGAAGATGACGGCACCACCGTGCTGTACATCGACCGCCATCTGGTACACGAAGTCACCAGCCCGCAGGCGTTTGAGGGGCTGCGACAGGCTGGGCGCAAGGTGTGGCGCATCAGCTCCATCGTGGCCACGGCCGACCACAACACGCCCACGACCGGCTGGGAGCTGGGTTACGACGGCATCACCGACCCCATCAGCAAGGAGCAAATCACCACGCTGGACGACAACATCAGGGAATCGGGCGCGGCGGCGTACTTCCCGTTTTTGTCCAAGCGCCAAGGCATCGTGCATGTGATCGGCCCTGAAAACGGCGCGACCTTGCCGGGCATGACGGTTGTCTGTGGCGACTCGCACACGTCCACGCACGGCGCGTTTGGGGCGTTGGCGCATGGCATTGGCACCAGCGAGGTGGAGCACGTGATGGCCACGCAAACGCTGTTGGCCAAGAAGGCGAAAAACCTGTTGATCAAAGTCGAAGGGCAATTGCCCGCAGGCTGTGGCGGCAAAGATATCGTGCTGGCGATCATTGGCAAGATTGGCACGGCGGGGGGCACCGGCTACACGATTGAATTTGCCGGCTCTGCCATTCGCGCCCTCTCGATGGAAGGCCGCATGACGGTCTGCAACATGGCCATCGAAGCCGGTGCGCGCGCGGGCCTGGTGGCAGTGGACGAAAAGACGATTGACTACCTCAAAGGCCGCCTTCTCGCACCTGGCACCGATCAGAAAACGGGCCAGTTCGTCGGTGGCGTTGAATGGGACCAGGCGGTTGCCTACTGGCGTACGCTGCAATCTGACGCTGGCGCCAGCTTTGACGCTGTGGTGGAGCTCGACGCCGCAAAGATCATTCCGCAAGTCACCTGGGGCACTTCGCCCGAAATGGTACTGGGCATTGACGGCCTGGTGCCCGACCCGGACAAGGAAAAAGACGCGAACAAGCGCGATGCCATTGAGCGCGCACTGGCCTACATGGGCCTGCAACCGGGCAAGCGGCTGGACGATATTTTTGTCGACAAAATCTTCATCGGCTCCTGCACCAACAGCCGCATTGAAGACATGCGCGAAGCCGCTGCGATGGTCAAGCAACTGGGTCAGAAAGTCGCCAAAAACGTGACGCTGGCGCTGGTCGTGCCCGGCTCGGGTCTGGTCAAAGAACAGGCCGAGCGCGAAGGTCTGGACAAAATTTTCAAAGCCGCCGGTTTTGAATGGCGCGAACCCGGCTGCTCGATGTGCCTTGCCATGAATGCCGACAAGCTGGAGCCCGGCGAGCGCTGCGCCTCCACGAGCAACCGCAATTTTGAAGGCCGCCAGGGCGCCGGTGGCCGCACGCACCTGGTCAGCCCCGCGATGGCGGCAGCGGCAGCGGTGCATGGGCATTTTGTCGATGTGCGACGCTTTGTCTAAAAATTAACCTGCAAGTTAATTTTCACGCGCGAAAACACCCAAAAACACCAAATTACCCATATAATATGCCACTAGCTCTAGTATTATATAGATAGTTTGCTATTTTTAATATAGCAATTAATCGCAAACACTCGAGCAATTCAACACCCACTTCCATGCAAAAATTTACCGTCATTAAGGGCCTGGTCGCACCGATGGACCGCGAAAACGTGGACACCGACGCCATCATTCCCAAGCAGTTTTTGAAATCCATCCGCAAGACCGGGTTTGGCGAAAACCTGTTCGATGCGTGGCGCTATCTGGACGCGGGCTACCCTGGGCAAGACCCGGCCAGCCGCAAGCCGAACCCGGATTTTGTGCTGAACCAGCCGCGCTACAAGAACGCGTCGATCCTGCTGGCGCGCAAAAATTTTGGCTGCGGCTCATCGCGTGAACACGCGCCGTGGGCGCTGGACCAGTACGGCTTTCGCGCCATCATTGCGCCGAGCTACGCCGACATTTTTTTCAACAACAGCTTTAAAAACGGCTTGCTGCCGATTGTTCTGGGCGAGGCCCAAGTCAGTGCGCTGTTTGACGCGGCGCGGGCTTTTCCGGGCTATGAACTGACGATTGACCTGGAGCGGCAGATGGTGGTATTGCCCCAGGGCGCGGAGCTACCGTTTGACGTCCAGCCGTTTCGCAAATACTGTTTGCTCAATGGTTTTGACTATATTGGGTTGACACTTAGGCACTCTGACAAGATCAAAGCGTTTGAAGCCGAGCGGCTTGCCAAAAAGCCGTGGCTTGGCAAAAGCCTTCCAACCCCATAAAGGTATTTATGACATTGCAAAAATCCCTGACACGTTTGGCGCTGATCCGTTTGGCGCTGGTCCGTTTGGCGCTCGCCCGTTTGGCATTCACCCGATTGGCGCTCCTTTCAGCCCTGACCCTGCTTTGCCTGATGCCCACGGCGCAGGCGGGTTTGCTCGATGACCTGCTCAGAAATCCGACGTTGCAAGGTTTGGTCAATCGCCCTGACTTGAGCACCCTGGTCGCCGCCTGCCGTGATGCGGCCTACCGCCAGGCCAACGCGTTGAACTGCACGAATGTCGAAACGGCGGCGGTTTTGTACCGGCTGCCGGTTGAAATGCGGGTTTTGATGAACAATCCGCAAAGTGCCGCCTCGTTGCGCGACATCTGCGCGGCAGTGCAGCGATTGCCGCAGACCAACAGCTACCTGTGCGTTGAACTGCGCAAAGCAGAAACGGCCGTCGGCATCCTGGCCAGACCTGCAGCGCCGGTTGCACCCGGCTCACTGCCCGTTCCAGACAGCAATAAGTTCTAAAACGCCTTCTTTTCACCCCCGGCGGCTGTCTCACTGACACCGCCGCTTCTTGAGCATCGACATGAAAATCGCAATCCTTCCCGGTGACGGCATCGGCACCGAAATCGTCGCTGAAGCCGTCAAAGTTTTGAATGTGCTCGATCTCAAATTCGAGATGGAGACAGCCTTGGTCGGCGGCGCTGCGTACGAAGCGCACGGCCTTCCGCTGCCCGAAGGCACGCTCAAATTGGCCAAAGCAGCCGACGCGATTCTGTTCGGTGCCGTCGGTGACTGGAAATACGACAAACTGGATCGCTCGCTGCGCCCGGAGCAGGCGATCCTGGGCCTGCGCAAAAACCTCGGGCTATTCGCCAACTTTCGCCCGGCAATTTGCTACGAGCAATTGGTCGATGCATCCAGCCTGAAGCCTGAACTGATTGCCGGGCTGGACATCTTGATCATCCGCGAGTTGACGGGTGATATCTACTTTGGCCAGCCACGCGGACGCCGCGTTGCAACAGACGGCCAATTCCCCGGCGCAGAAGAAGCCTTTGACACGATGCGCTACAGCCGCCCGGAGGTGGAGCGCATCGCGCATGTGGCATTCCAAGCCGCGCGCAAAAGAAGTAAGCGTGTCACCAGTGTCGACAAAGCCAATGTGCTGGAGACCTTCCAGTTCTGGAAAGACATCGTCACCGAAGTGGGCCTGCAATACCCCGATATCGCACTGGATCACATGTATGTGGACAACGCGGCCATGCAGTTGGTCAAGGCCCCCAAGAAATTTGACGTGGTCGTGACCGGCAACATGTTTGGCGACATTTTGAGCGACGAAGCCGCGATGTTGACGGGCAGTATCGGCATGTTGCCCTCCGCCAGCCTGAATGCCGGCAACCAGGGCCTGTATGAGCCCAGCCATGGCAGCGCGCCCGACATCGCAGGCAAAGGCACTGCCAACCCGCTGGCCACGATTTTGAGCGCTGCGATGATGCTGCGTTTCAGTCTGAACCAGGCGCAGGCGGCAGACCGCATTGAGTCAGCGGTGAAGGCCGTGTTGGCGCAGGGGCTTCGCACAGCAGACATCTATTCAGCGGGCACAATCAAAACCTCTACCGTGCAAATGGGCGACGCGGTGGTCAAGGCATTGGCTAAATAGCGACGAACGTGTGTTTATAATCGAAGCGTTATGAACGCATTTTTGGCCTCCACCCACACCCCTTCGACCGTTGCGTCAAAGCCGTGCGCGTTCATTTCTTCCACTAAAACGACCACCACTAAAGGCTGACCAGCCTGGTTCGTCGTGCGCCTACCCCGCAGCTTGACGAGCCGGGGGAATCAGTCTGAACTGGTTTATTTTGAAAGGCGCAAACGCAATGAAAACAGGTAACACGGTTGGCCTCATCGGCTGGCGCGGCATGGTCGGCTCGGTGCTGATCGACCGCATGCAGGCTGAAGGTGACTTCGCACTGATCGAGCCGGTGTTTTTTTCGACCTCGGCAGCCGGTGGCAAAGCCCCGGCGCAAGCCAAGAACGAGACCACACTCAAAGATGCCTTTGACATTGCCGCGCTGAAAAAATGCGACATCATCATCACCGCACAGGGTGGCGACTACACGTCTGAGGTGTTTCCCAAGCTTCGCGCCGCAGGCTGGAAGGGCCACTGGATTGACGCAGCTTCTACGTTGCGCATGAATTCAGATGCCATCATCGTGCTTGATCCGGTCAACCTGCCGGTCATCCAAAACGCACTGCCCCACAACGTCAACAACTGGATTGGCGGCAACTGCACAGTGAGTTGCATGCTGATGGGTGTCGGTGCGCTGTTCAAGGCCGGGCTGGTCGAATGGATGACCACCCAGACTTACCAAGCGGCCAGTGGCGGCGGTGCCCAGCACATGCGCGAACTGCTCACGCAGTACGGAACCTTGAACGCCGAGGTCAAAGCCTTGCTGGACGATCCGAAAAGCTCGATTTTGGATATTGACCGCAAAATCGCTGCCCGCCAACGCGCCATGTCGGACACTGAAACCGCCAACTTTGGGGTCCCGCTGGGCGGATCACTGATTCCGTGGATCGACAAGGACCTGGGGCTGGGCAAGCCGCAAGACGATGCAAGCTGGGGCGTGAGCAAGGAAGAGTGGAAAGGCATGGCCGAAACCAACAAGATTCTCGGCCAGGGCGACGGTTTCGCGGGAACCACCGCTATCCCGGTTGATGGTTTTTGCGTGCGTGTGGGAGCCATGCGCTGTCACAGCCAGGCCATGACGTTCAAGCTCAAGAAGAATGTGCCGCTGTCCGACATCGAAGCCATGATTGCCGCAGACAACGCCTGGGTGAGCGTGGTGCCCAACACCCGCGAAGCAACCGTTCAGCACCTGACCCCGGTGGCCGTGACCGGCACGATGACGATTCCGGTCGGGCGCATCCGAAAACTGGCCATGGGCGACGATTATGTGGGTGCGTTTACCGTGGGTGACCAACTCTTGTGGGGCGCTGCCGAGCCGCTTCGGCGCATGCTTCGGATTCTGCTGGCGCATTAGCGAAATCCAGTCAGACCGATTGCGCCACAAAACGGCGGGGCCAGCCAGCCAGGTGTCAATGTCGTTGTAGTTGTCGTTGTCGTTGTCGTTTGGCAACAAAGGCGCCGATCGACAGATGCCTGTTTTCGGGCCGCCGCAACTTAAACGCTTATCTAGCTTGTCAGCCTAAGACATTGATGTTAAGGTACTTTTCATGTTTGGCTGGAAGAAGAATTTGTTTGGCATTTGATCGTTATGATTGCCACCTGCCCGAACTACGGAGGCCTTTAAATTGAAC
>JANOMD010000399.1:0-6075 GCA_031420135.1 Rhodoferax sp.
GCGTCATCAATGCGTTCCACGCGCTTGGCCATGCCGCCGGTCGAGGGGCCGAAAAAGCTCAAAAAATTAACCTCTTGAAACGCCTCGCGATCCCGCGTGTCGCTGGCCACATCACCAACGAACAAGACCATCGGCGTCGAGTCCTGAAACGCCGTGTGCACGCCAATGGACGCATTGGTGGCGCCCGGGCCACGCGTGACAAAGCAGACGCCGGGTCGCCCTGTCAGCTTGCCGTGGGCTTCGGCCATGTAAGCGGCACCGCCCTCTTGCCGGTTGATGATGAACTTGATTTTGTCGGCGTGGGCATGAAAGCCGTCCAGCACCGCCAGGTAGCTTTCACCGGGCACACCGAAAGCGTGGGTGACGCCCTGGGCAATCAAACATTCCACCAGCAGATGGCCGCCGATGGTTTGGGTTGGGACAGAAACGATGGTGTTGGTCATGGTTTGCATTGTGCCGCGAGGTGCCAACTCGTACTGCGCCACAGAGTTCTTCCATTGCGCCTATAGTGGCGGCTGTTATTCTTCAGGCATTGCCGCACCCGTGCACGGCAAACCTACTTCATAAAGGCGATCATCGTGAACACTGCTACCTCAGGCAACACCTCAGTCAACACCAACACGGCCCGCTTTGGCAGCGGCAAGGAAGTGCGCCGCCTGGAGGACGAACTGCTGCTCAAAGGCCAGGGGCAGTTTACTGACGACGTTGCCCCGGCCGACCAGGCGCACCTGCTTTTTCTGCGTTCGCCTTATCCCCATGCCAACATCAAATCGGTCGATGCCAAAGCGGCGCTGGCGATGCCGGGTGTGCTTTACATCGTGACGGGCGCTGATCTGGTCAAGGCTGGCGTCAACCCCATTCCTGGTGTGGCCGGTTTCCCGCGCGCTGACGGCAGCGCAGCCCGATCTTCAGCCCGCCATGCCCTGGCCCACGAGCGTGTGCGTTATGTGGGCGAACAGGTGGCAGCCATCGTTGCGCAAACGCTGGCCCAGGCGCGCGACGCCGCAGAAGCCATCGTGGTGGACTACGACGAGCTGCCCATGGCCGTGCATCTGGATGACGCCACCGCAGCCGGTGCGCCCTTGCTGTGTGAAGAACTGGGCGACAACATTGCCGCAGAAATGCGCCACGGCGACGCCACAGCCACGGCGGCAGCGTTCGCGTCAGCCAAGCACGTGGTCAAACTGGCGCTGACCAACCAGCGCGTCTCTGCGTTTGCGGTGGAACCACGCACCGTGCTGGACACCTTTGACGCAGCCACCGGTCGCCTCACCGTGCGCATGAGCACGCAAATGCCATCCGGTGTGCGCGACACCGTGTGCACGGCACTGGGCATCGACAAAGAAAAAATACGGCTGGTGGTGGGCGATGTCGGTGGCGGCTTTGGCATGAAAACCGGTGCCTACCCGGAAGACGTGGTGGTGGCATTTTGCGCTTTGGCCTTGAAGCGGTCGGTGAAATGGACGGCCGAGCGTGGCGAAGAATTTTTGTCCAGCTCACATGGCCGGGACATTGAAACCGCCGCCGAGCTGGCGCTGGACGCCACCGGCAAAATTTTGGGCCTGCGCGTGCACTCCCGTGCCAATATGGGTGCCTTTGCCACGGGAACGGGCGTCGCCATTCAAGTGCTGATTGGCCCCTGGGTGCAAACCAGCGTATATGACATCAAGCCGGTTGATTTCCATTTCAAGGCGGTTTTGACCAACACCGCACCCACCGGTGCCTACCGGGGTGCCGGCCGCCCTGAAGCCATTTTTATCATGGAGCGGTTGATGGACGAAGCCGCACGCCAGATCGGCATGGACCGGGTCGAACTGCGCCGGCGCAACTTCATCAAGCCTGACCAGATGCCCTACACCAACCCGATGGGGCAGGTGTACGACACCGGCAAGTTTGAACACGTGATGAACCAGGGCCTGGCGCTGGCTGACTGGACTGGTTTTGACGAGCGTGCCGCCACCTCCAAAAAGCACGGCAAGCAACGCGGCCTGGGGCTGGCCACATTTCTGGAATGGACCGGCGGCAATGCGTTTGAAGAGCGCGTGACGGTGACGGTCAAGCCCGAGGGCATCATTGAAGTCTATTCCGCTGTGCAGGCGATGGGCCAGGGCATTGCGACCACCCTGGCGCAACTGGTGGTTGACACTTTTGGCGTGCCGATTGACAAGGTGCGCATCGTAATGGGCGACACCGACCGGGGCACCGGTTTCGGCAGCGCCGGATCACGGTCCATCTTCGCCGGCGGTTCGGCAGTGCGGGTAGGTTCCGAGCGCACCGTTGACGCCGCCAAACTGCTCGCGGCCAAAGAGCTGGAAGTGGCCGCAGACGACATCAGCTACGCCGACGCCACATTCAAGGTCAAAGGCACCGACATCAAGCTAGACCTGTTCGCGCTGGCTGCGCGCCAAAGCGACAGACAGATCTACATGGATTCAACCAGCGCCGTGGCCGGGCCGACCTGGCCGAATGGCTGCCATGTGTGCGAGGTTGAGCTGGACCCGCAGACCGGCCAGGTTGAGGTAGTGGCGTATGCATCAGTCAACGATGTCGGCACCGTCATCAACCCGATGATTGTGCGCGGCCAGCTTGATGGTGGCGTCGTCCAGGGCCTGGGCCAGGCATTGTGCGAATACCTTCAATATGACCGGGAAACCGGCCAACTGGTCACCGGCAGCCTGATGGACTACTGCGCACCGCACGCCGACATTGTGCAAAACATGAAGAATGAGATGGACCCATCCACGCCGTGCAAAAACAACCTGCTGGGCGTCAAAGGCGTAGGTGAATTGGGCACGATTGGGGCGACCCCAGCCTTGGTCAATGCCGTAGCCGATGCGTTTGCGCGCAACGGCATGGCTGGCAAAACAACCCGATTGCAAATGCCGTTGACGCCTGCGAAGCTTTGGGAATTGATGCAGGCGGCGTGAACCAGCGCTGCAATCAATCAACCCGAGTGAGCGACCCAGGCTAACCACCAATAACACCCACCGCGTGACGAAGGAGCCCCACAACGAACCTGCCTATGCCTGGGTGGTCGTTTGGGGCGCCTTTGCCAGCATGGCGGTTATTTTTGGCGTGGCCTATTCGTTTGCGGCATTTTTTGAATCCTTCGCCGCCGAGTTCGCTGCCCAACGGGCCGACGTTTCGTTGGTGTTTGGCCTGTGCGGGCTGATCTATTTTTCATTCGGTGCGGTGGCCGGCATTCTGGCGGACCGGTTTACCACCCGGGCAGTTTGTTGCAGCGGCATGGTGTGCATCGCCGCCGGCTTGTTGGCCACCAGTTTTGCCAACAGCATGGGCGTCATTTACCTCACCTACGGGGTCGGCATCGGGCTGGGTGTTGCGCTGGTTTACACGCCGTCCATCGCCTGCGTGCAACCCTGGTTCACCAGGCGTCGCGGGCTGGCGGCGGGCATTGCAAGTTCAGGGGTGGGTGCCGGCACGGTGCTGGTACCGCTGCTGGCGACCGCTGCGATCGCCGCCTTGCAATGGCGCGACGCGCTGCGGGTGATGGCCTTGGGCGTACTGTTGCTTGGGTTTTGCGCCGCGTATCTGCTGAAACGCCCGCCGCTGCCTGCACGCGTCGCGGGCGGCAAACCGCCTGTCATTCCAGGCGCAACGCTCAAACAGGCCCTGCACGACCGGCGATTCTGGTGGTTCTACCTGTTCACCTTGACTTCAGCGCCCACTATGTTCATCCCGTTTGCGCATGTATCCGCTTCTGCGCGGGACATCGGCATCAACGACGCGAGCGCCGTCGGGCTGGTGGGCCTGATCGGCATTGGCAGCCTGGTCGGGCGCTTCGTCATTGGCGCATTGGCAGACCGGATCGGCCGCATGTTGACGTTGACCTTGATGCAGGTGTCAATGTCCGCCACTTTTTTGCTCTGGATGGCCGCCGGTGGCTACCCTGCGCTAGCCGTTTTCGCACTGTGGTTCGGCCTGAGCTATGGGGGCATCGTCTCGCTGATGCCGGCCATCTGCATGGACATGTTTGGTGCGCGCGCCGTTGCCAGCATCGTCGGCACCTTGTACAGCGGCGCGGCGCTGGGCAATCTGCTCGGCCCGGTAGTGGCAGGCGCGGTGTTTGACCGCTATGGCAGCTACAGCCCGGTGTTGTGGTTTTGCCTGGCGCTGTCGTCGGTTGCGGTTTATGCCTGTAAGCGGGTAGGCCACAAACAGGAAACTGCCTGGTAACACGACCCTGCGCCTAACCGGCCATCGTCTGGAAATCGTCAGCGTGGCATGAACACGCCGCACTTCCAGCACTGGTCAAAACCGCCCTCGACCAGTTCACCGCAAACGCAGAGCCAGCGGTGTTGCGGCACATGCTGCAAATCATGCAGCAACACACGGGCACGCGGCTCCTGCTCATCGTGGGTGATCCAGACTTCGGGCAGGCACTGGTCGGGCGGCAGCTCGCCCATCATGCCGCCCAGGTACTGGCGCTGCACGCTGGCCACAATGCCCTCCACGCCCAGCGCGTCCGCCCAAAGCGTCGCAATCGCCAGGTTGGGGTCCTGCGTCAGGCGAAGCATGACGCCTCCGAAAAATTCAGGCGAAGCATGACCGACAAACCCAGATCATGTCGCAACCGACGCCGGCTGCACCCCGGCGGCCTCAAGGTGAATCAGCCGAATATCGTCCGCCAGTGTGTAGCCCAGCAAAAACGGCTGTCCAGCGCAATAAAACCGGTGCACGCGCAACGTCGCCAGATCGACGAAATTCACCTCGGCCGCCTCCGGGTTTTTGCCAATCGCCTTGATGGCATCCAGCACATCAGCGGTCGCATCACTTTGCAGCCGCTTGAGGTGCCGTGCAAAGCGGCGGGTGAGCACAACGGGCCGCGTCATGCCTGCACGCCTTTTGCAGTCAGGCGCAACGCCTGACTGCGTGGCTCAGCCAGCGCAGCCAACGATGCAGCGACGAATGTCACCGGCAAGTCTGGGTTGTCCAGCGCGGCGCGGCCAATGCGCGCCCAATACTCAATCTGGCCGGCAATAGTGCGATGATCAACCACCGCGTCAAGCTTGGCCTGGTCGTATAGCGCCTGGCTGACGCGAATGGAAGTACTAGGGTTGGTAGCCATGGGTTGAAAACTCCTCAGTGTTACCACAATTGTAGCTAAAAGTCGCAAAAAAGGCAATTTAAACCCAAAAAACCAGGTCAAATAGGCATGTAGGACTCGTATTATATAAATAGCATGCAATTACTGCAAATGTAGTAATTTTTAGATTTTTGACGCCTAAAAGCCAAATTCTCCAATAAAATTACCCGCTAGCTCCCGTTTTATATACACTGATAGCTATTTAAAACGTAGCGATTCTCAGATCACGTAGCGCCTTCGGATTTCACTGTACCAATCTGGGCGGGGGGGGGCGCAGCCGGCTTTCTTTTCAGCACCTCCCGCAGGCGGCGCGCCGTGTCCTCGTTGATCGATCCGCGTTCCACGGCCAGCGGAATGGTGCTTGCGGCAATTGAGGCTTCGCAACAAACGAATGCGATACTAGCCTTCGTTTGTTGCGAAGGGGGCATTGCCTAAGTTTTACTTCCAGTTCCCCGAGGCCCGGCTTAAATTCAGCCCCTGACTTGGTGGTCAACCACGCAATCTGTTTCATTCCGCCGCCTTCCCATCACTGGAGACAACATCATGCTGCTTCGACTCACTACCTTTGCCGGCGCCGTGCTCAGCGCGCTGGCGCTGACTGCGCCCGCCGTTCACGCGCAGGAGCGCACCGTCAAAATCTACGGCATGGGCGCCAAGAGCGGCGTGGTGCGCATCTTCGGGCTCAACAGCGAGGCGGCGATGAAGGCCGCGGCCGACCAGATCAACAAGGCCGGCGGCGTCACCATGGGCGATGGCGTCAAGGCCCGCATGGTCATCGAGTATCTTGATGACCGCTGTAGCGCCGAGGAAGGCATCAACGCCCTGCGCCGCATCGTGTCGCAGCCGGACGCAATCGTCGTCAATGGCCCGACCTGCAGCAACGTGGCCGAGCCGCTGTTCGGCATCCTGCAAAAGAAGGTGGGCGACGCCAGCGACTCGGGGCTGCAGTTCCCGATCTACACCGACGT
>JANOMD010000400.1:0-26618 GCA_031420135.1 Rhodoferax sp.
GAAAGGACGACGCCCTTTGGAGTCGGTGTATCGGAAGTAGAAAAGCCGCTCAGCGGCGGGCGTGATGCGGGCCAAGAAGACCCCAGCGCCACGCTTGAATGGTTGGGTCAGCCATTGATCGGTATCAGTGGGTTTGGCTTGAATGGCCTTGTCTGTGATCGTTGCCATGAATGAGACCAGGTAGTTGGGTGAGTGATTTAATTTTACCTTCTGGTCACCGTTCAGTCACCGTTATACGCTGGCTTAAGCTGGATTTTGATGGACTATCAGCGATATTTTTTAGACGCTATTGGACTAAAATGGAGCTTAACCTATTGAAAACAAAGGATTATTTGTTTATCACGGAAATTGAAAAGCAAGGGCTATCGAGGTGTGAAATATTGACTACGAACCAAGGGATAGTGGGTTCAATTCCTGCCAGCCGCACCAGAATTTCGGTTCTAGAACAACAGCTTAGAGATCAAAAGTCTCTAGGCTGTTTTTCTTTGTGCGTTTGGTTTTAGTCTGAAGTTCCCCCCCAAAAAAGCAAGTTTCCCCTCTCAAACAGCCGCAATTGTGGTTCCGCGTTCTGTCTACAGCTTGATTTGATTGATCAGGTCCAGAGCGCGTTTTTGCTTCGGATTGGGCGTCGTGGTGATCTGGAAAGTCGGTGCGTCGGCGGTCTCGTTGGGGGCGCGACAGGTGTTGCGCACGATGGTTGAGAGCTCAGCCATCAAGGAGTGCCAGCTGTGCACTGGGGTGCCATCAATCAGCGCAAGGCTGCACGCCTTCTTCATCGCCGCAGCAGAGCGCTGGGCCGGGGCCACCGGGTCGGACACTCCCGGTAATCGCGATCTGACCCCAATTTACTGACTGCCCAGCCCGCTGAATAACGTTGGGTTACAGCTTGAACGGCACGACGAGTTGGCGCTGTTCGCCCAGGCCTTCTATGCCCAGCGTCATCACGTCACCCTTTTTCAGGAACTGGGGCGTTGGCTTCATGCCGAGGCCGACGCCAGGTGGTGTGCCGGTGCAGATCACGTCGCCGGGCATCAGCGTCATGAACTGGCTGACGTAGCTGACGATCTTGGCAGCGCTGAAGATCATGGTCTTGGTGTTGCCGGTTTGCATGCGCTTGCCGTTGACGTCAAGCCACATGTCCAATTTTTGCGGGTTGGTGATCTCGTCGGTGGTCACCAGCCAGGGGCCGATGGGGCCGAAGGTGTCGCAGCCTTTGCCCTTGTCCCAGGTGCCGGCGCGCTCGATCTGGAACTCGCGCTCGCTGACGTCGTTGCACAGGGTGTAACCGGCGACAAAATCTAGGGCGTCTTTCTGCGAGACGTAACGCGCTTTGGTGCCAATCACGATGCCAAGCTCAATCTCCCAGTCGCTCTTGACCGAGCCTTTGGGCAGCATGACGTCGTCATTGGGGCCCTGGATGCAGCTATTGGCCTTCGTGAAGACGATCGGCTCTTTAGGAATGGGCATGCCGGACTCGGCCGCGTGGTCGCGGTAGTTCAACCCGATGGCGATGTATTTGCCAACATGGGCCACCGGACAACCCATGCGCGGCGAACCCTTGACCAGCGGCAGCTTGTCGGTTTTCAATTTGCGCAGTTTGGCAAGCGTGGCCTCGCCAAGCTGATCGCCGTTGAAGTCTTTGATGACAGCGCTTAGGTCGCGCAGCTTGCCATCGGCATCAATCAGGCCGGGCTTCTCTTTGCCGGGGTTGCCGTAACGAACGAGTTTCATAGCTAACTTTCTGTTGTGGTTGGAGTGAACTTGGGAGTTTAGTAGCGGAATCAATCGGTGGATCGCCCACCCGACCAGTCAAACACCGGGTCGGTTGAAAACAGTGGCCTGTCAGGTCAAGCGGGTTCAAATCGTCATGCCGCCATCAATTGAAAACACTTGCCCGGTCGCAAACTTCGAGTCGTCGCTGGCGAGGTAGATGACGATGGGTGCAATTTCGTGGGCCTGCGCCAGGCGGCCCATCGGTTGGCGTGCGATGAACGCCTTGCGCGCCTCGGCTGGGTCGGCATAGGCGTTGATGCGGTCGCCCAACGACGGCGTATCCACCGTGCCCGGCGCGATGGCATTGCAGCGAATTCCCTGCCCGACAAAATCAGCGGCGACCGCCTTGGTCAAGCCCACCACCGCCGCTTTGCTGGCACCGTAGATGAAACGGTTGGGCAGGCCTTTGACACTGCTGGCCACACTGGCCATGTTGATGATGCTGCCGCCACTGTGATGCCCCGCGTCACCCCCAAATTTTTGGAGCATCTTGGGCAGGGCCGCCTGGATCATCCAGTACTGCGCCCGCACGTTGAGGTTGAAGGCGAAGTCCCACTCCTCATCGGTGGCCTGCAAAACGGTACCGGCATGCACGAAACCAGCGCAGTTGAACACGACGTCGAACGCCGCATGGCGGTCGATCAGGGCGTGAATGGCGGCTTTGTCCATGACATCGAGCCGTTGCGTAGTGACGTTGGCGATACCGGCGTAGCTGGCGAGCAGATCGGCGTTGATGTCGGTGGCCAGAACCTGCGCGCCTTCTGCGGCCATCGCCAGCACGCTGGCACGGCCAATGCCTTGTCCAGCGGCGGTGACCAGGGCGGTTTTTCCTTGCAGTCTCATTGCTTTCGTCCTCTTGATTCGTGTTCAAGCCCGGATGCCGAGCTTGCAGGATTCTGACATACTTGGGGGCAATCATCATACCAATGCAACTTTGCAGTGTCCCACTAACAACTGTCCTTATGAACCCCTTCATCCGACTTCACCCCGCTGACGACGTACTGATTGCCCGTGCCCAACTGGTCGGCGGTGCGAGTGTTGAAGGCATCACCGTCAAGGGCCTGATTCCCGCAGGCCACAAAGTCGCTGTGCGTGCACTCGACGTCGGCCAGCCGGTGCGCCGCTACAACCAGATCATCGGTTTTGCCAGCAAGCCCGTCGCGCCCGGCGAGCATGTGCACACCCACAACCTGTGGATGGGCGAAGCCAAGGGCGACTTTGCGCGCGACTACGCCATCGGCGCCGATGTGAAAGCGCCCGCGCAACGGCGCGAAGCCACGTTCATGGGGTACCAGCGGGACGACGGCCGGGTCGCCACACGCAACTACATCGGTGTGCTGTCATCCGTCAACTGCTCGGCAACCGCCGCGCGTGCAATTGCGGACCACTTCTCAAAACTCAACCGCCCCGAGGCGCTGGCCGATTTTCCCAATGTGGATGGCGTGGTGGCACTGACCCACGGCAGCGGCTGCGGCATGGACAGTGAAGGCCTGGGCTTGCAGGTGTTGCAGCGCACGCTGGCGGGTTACGCAACCCACGCCAATTTTTGCGCCGTGCTGGTGGTGGGCCTGGGCTGCGAAAGCAATCAGATCAACGCCTGGCTTTCCAACAGCAGCTTGCGCGAGGGCGAGACACTGAAGGTCTTCAATATCCAGGACAGCGGCGGCACCCGAAAAACGGTTGAAAAGGGCATTGCCCTGATCCAGGGTTTTCTGCCCACGGCCAATCTGTCCCAACGCGAACCTTGCAGCGCATCGCACATCACCATCGGCCTGCAATGCGGTGGCTCGGACGGCTACAGCGGCATCAGCGCCAACCCGGCGCTGGGCGCGGCGGTGGACTTGCTGGTGGCCCATGGTGGCACGGCGATATTGTCGGAAACGCCGGAGATTTACGGCGCTGAGCACCTGCTGACGCGCCGCGCGGTGCGGCCCGACATCGCGGAAAAACTGATTGCCCGCATCAAGTGGTGGGAGCACTACACCGCCATCAACCAGGGCGAGATGAACAACAACCCCTCGCCTGGCAACAAGGCCGGTGGCCTGACGACGATTTTGGAAAAGTCATTGGGCGCAGTGGCCAAGGGCGGCACCAGCAATCTGGAGGCGGTCTACGAATACGCCGAACACGTCAGCGCCAAAGGCTTCGTCTACATGGACACGCCGGGGTACGATCCGGTCAGCGCCACCGGCCAGGTGGCGGGCGGCGCCAACATGATCTGTTTCACAACCGGGCGCGGCTCGGCGTATGGCTGTGCGCCCTCGCCCTCGCTCAAGCTGGCGACCAACTCCAATTTGTGGCGCAAGCAGGAGGAAGACATGGACATCAACTGCGGCGAGATTGTCGATGGCACCGCGTCCGTCGCCGACATGGGGCAGCGCATTTTTGAGCTGGTGCTGGCGACGGCTTCCGGCAGTCTGAGCAAGAGCGAAAAACACGGCTACGGCCAGAATGAATTTGTGCCGTGGCAGCTGGGCGCGGTGATGTAGCCGGGTTGGCAGCGTGGCCCCTTTGCCAGCGCCTCAAAGCGCACGGACGGCTCAGCCAGACACCCGCAGGATTCATCAACTAATTTTCGGATCATCATGGAAAAAACCATCGCAGCAACACACCTGCAAGCCCAGGCCGCCCGTATTTTTGTCGCAGCGGGCAGTTCGGCTGCCGAGGCGTTAACGGTCGCCAGCAACCTGGTGATGGCCAATTTGAGCGGCCACGATTCCCATGGCGTGGGCATGCTGCCACGCTACATTGACGCCGTGCTCGAAGGCGGCTTGAAGCCCAACACCAGCGTCAAAACCGATCTGGATGTGGGCGCGATGCTGTCGCTGGATGGCCAACGAGGCTATGGCCAGGTGGTGGGCGAGCAGGCCATGGCGCTTGGCATAGCGCGGGCGCTGCAACAGGGTAGTTGCATATTGAGCCTGCGCAACGCGCACCACTTGGGACGCATCGGCCACTATGCGGAAATCGCCGCGGCCAAGGGGCTGGTGGCCATGCATTTTGTCAACGTGCTGTCGCGTCCGGTGGTCGCGCCTTGGGGCGGGGCGGATGGCCGTTTTGGCACCAACCCCTGCTGCATTGGCGTGCCGCTGAAAAATCGCGAACCGTTCATTTTGGACTTTGCCACCAGCCGCGTGGCGCAGGGCAAGATGCGCGTTGCGTACAACCAGGGGGTGCCGGTGGAACCCGGCACGCTGATTGATGAGCACGGCAAGCCCACCACCGACCCCGGCGTGGTGGTGGTGCCGCAAAGCAATGGCCTGTTTGGCGCGTTGATGACTTTTGGCGAGCACAAAGGTTATGGCATGGCGGTGGCCTGCGAATTGCTGGGCGGCGCGTTGACCGGCAGCGGCACCTGGCACCAGCCGACCAACCCCTCGGTGCGCGCCGTCGTCAATGGCATGCTGACGGTTCTGATTGACCCGGATCGGCTTGGCAACCAGGCCAGTTTTGAGCAGGAAGCCGTGGCCTTCGTCGACTGGCTGCAAAGCGGGCCGGTGGCACCGGGGTTTGACGCCGTGCAGATTGCCGGGGAGCCCGAACGCGCCTGCCGCCGCAAGCGCATGGTGGACGGCATCACCGTGGATGCGCAGACCTGGGCCGAGATTGTGGCGGCGGGCGCCAAGGTGGGCGTGGCGTTGGCGGATTGAGCCTGCAGGCGCCGCAGCGAAGGAGCCGGACTGAATCAGGTTGAAAGCAGCTGCGCCAGGCAGGCTTGCAGATGTTCTGAGGGCAAACGCTTGAAGCCAGAGCGGGCAAAACGTTGCAGGCGCCCGGCCATGAAGGCTGTCAACACCGAGGCGCTGACTTGCGAATCCAGCGTGGGTTGGCCCGAGCCGTTTTGCAAGGCGGTGGCGCGCAGACATTGCTTCAGAGTCGATTCAAACTTGTCGAAAAACTGGTTCATGCGCTGCTGTAGACGCTCATTTTCAAACACCAGCGCATCGCCCACCATCACGCGGGTCATGCCAGGGTTTTTCTCGGAAAATTGAATCACCATGGCAATCAATTTTCCGGCATGGCGTGCCCCGGCCTGCGCATCGTCTGCACTGGCTGCGTCTTCGCGCTCGGCAATCTGGTTGACCAGGGAGAACACGGTTTGCTCAATGAACTCGATCAAGCCTTCAAACATCTGCGCCTTGCTGGCGAAGTGGCGGTACAGCGCGGCTTCGCTGACGTCCAGGCGGGCAGCCAAGGCGGCGGTGGTGATGCGTTCAACCCCCGGCTGTTCGAGCATGGACGCCAGGGCATGCAAAATTTGAACACGTCGCTCGCCCGGCTTGGGTCGTTTGCGGATCGGGGCAGCAGGAGTGCCGTCTGAGAGCTCAGGGGCGGGGAAATATTCAGCGTCTGGCATGGAGCGATGCGAAGTGTAATTTTGATTCTCGCATAGCCATGCCAAGGGTTTTCGCGGAGCTTGTTGGAGGCAAAGCAAGATCGCAATGCAACGATGCCCCGCGCCGTTTTGGAGTGACAATCAATGGGACCGGAT
This sequence comes from Rhodoferax sp., assembly GCA_031420135.1. Taxonomy (GTDB): domain Bacteria; phylum Pseudomonadota; class Gammaproteobacteria; order Burkholderiales; family Burkholderiaceae_C; genus JANYCG01. Next base: position 6,266 of record JANOMD010000400.1, read on the forward strand.
CATCGTCCCATAAGCCTGCTCGGTCAAAATCTCCAGCAGCAAGGCATGCGGCACGCGCCCATCGATGATGTGCACCGCGTTGACGCCGCTCTTGGCGGCGTCCAGCGCGCCGGCGATTTTGGGCAACATGCCGCCGCTGATGGTGCCGTCGGCAAACAGCTCGTCAATTCGGCGCGCCGTGAGGTCAGTCAACAAATTCCCGGCCTTGTCCAGCACTCCTGGCGTGTTGGTCAATAGCATCAACTTTTCGGCCTTCAGGACTATCGCCAGCTTGGCTGCCACCACGTCGGCATTGATGTTGTAGCTTTCATTGTTTTCGCCAAAACCGATCGGGCTGATGACAGGAATGAACGCATCGTCCTGCAGCGCCTTTACCACGCTCGGGTCGATGGAGACGATGTCGCCGACCTGACCCACATCGTGCTCCTTGGTGGGGTCTTTGCTGTCGATCATCTTCAACTTCTGCGCGCGGATCATGGCCCCATCGCGCCCGGTCAAACCGACAGCTTTGCCACCGGCCTGGTTGATCAGGCCGACGATGTCCTGCTGCACCTCGCCACCGAGCACCCATTCCACGACCTCCATGGTCTCCGCATCCGTCACGCGCATGCCCTGGATGAATTCGCCCTTTTTGCCCAACCGGTTCAGGGCGTTTTCGATTTGCGGACCGCCTCCGTGAACCACCACCGGGTTCATGCCGACGAGCTTGAGCAGCACCACATCTTCAGCGAAGTCAGCCTGCAAAGCGGGGTCGGTCATGGCATTGCCACCGTACTTGATGACCAGCGTCTTGCCGTGGTACTTGCGGATATAGGGCAGGGCTTGCGCCAGAATTTCGGCTTTGTCGCGTGGCGCAATGTTGAGAGGTTCTGACATTGTGGAATGAAGTTGGAAGTAGGTGCAGGGGGTGCAGGTTGAATTTCGGCCAAAGTCCAATTCAGCTCGAAAAATAGTTTACTATACTAATAGTAGCAAAGTATCTATATAATACGAGAGCTACGGCGCTATTTGACGATGAAATTGACAGGTAGGGTCGTTTTTTTGATAAAAATTAACTTTGGAGTTAATTTTCTACCCTATCCCAGGCCGTCAGACGCAGGCCTCAAACGCTGCCAATCGCAAATTCATCCCGGTTTTTCCCTTGAGCGACCAGCGCCGCCAGCCACCGAGGCATCAGGCCGCGTCCGCTCCAGGTCTCACCGTTGGGTCCACGGAACTTTGGAGCAACGACGGTACCTGCCCGCATCGATTTGACCTTCGCACCGGCAGCGCCCGGCAACTTTGCAGCTTTTTTTGGTTTGGCGGCACGGGATTTGCCTTTTGCGGCGGGCTTCTTGCCTTGCAGGTCCTTGGCTGAAATGCCGAAGGCATTCATTTTTGCCCGTATTTCCTGAACCGTCTTGTCAAACTCGCGCACCCGAATTTCACTCGCCTGTTTTTGAAGCCGGTCAATTTGACTTTGAATCTCAATCAGATCGCTCATGCCATGGACTTTCAGTTAAAAAAACTCCCCGATGCACCCGCTGCCACTAATCTCTTTTAGTTTTAATGCGTGACATTATCACGCCGAATAACCTTCAACGCAGTCCAGATAATAATCTTAATATCAAACAGAAAAGATTTTTTTTGCAGATATTCAAGGTCGAGCGCCACTTTTTGCGGAATTGGCAGCTCGTCGCGACCATTGATCTGTGCCAACCCGGTCAGTCCTGGCACCAGAACATGGACGCCTTCGCGGGTTCGCAGCGAGATCAGGTCATGCTGATTGAACAACGCCGGACGCGGGCCGACAAAGCTCATGTCGCCCATCAAAATACTCCACAGTTGCGGCAGTTCATCCAGACTGCTTTTGCGCAGAAAACTGCCGATCGGTGTCAGGTAAGCATCCGGATTGGGCAATAAATGCGTTGCGATTGCCGGTGTATCCAGATGCATACTCCGAAATTTGGGCATCTTGAATATCACATTATTGCGACCGACCCGGTCCGACCAATAAAGTGCCGGTCCTTGTGAGGTCAACCGGACCGCGATTGAAACCACCACCACCGGAATCAAAAACAGCACACCGACCAGTGCGGCCAATACCAGATCAAACAGACGTTTCATCAACGCTTCATTCCGGCAACCGCACGGCGCAAGCCCTCCTCAACCACCACCGGCGGACGCCAGTTCAAACGGTTTTGCGCCTTTGAAATGTCCAGTTGCAAATTGCCGCAAAGGCGCTGTACTTCATCTTCTTTGCCGAGCAGCATGGCCCCGGCCTGCAGCGCCCACACCGGGACCGGCAACAGCCGCGGGGAAACCCCGGCAGCGCGCGCCAACCCACGCACCAGTTCGGCAGTGGACAGGTCATTTCCATCGCTGACCAAAAACGTCTGGTTGGCGGCTTTCGGATGCTCCATGCAAGTCATGATGAAGTCCACCAGGTTGTCCAATGCCACCAGGCTGCGCCGGTTGTTGACCGCTCCCAGAGCCAACGGCTTGCCCATCTGCACGGCTTGCATCAGAGCTGCAAAGTTAGCCTTTACGCCCGGGCCATAAACCAGTGGCGGGCGAATGATCACCACCTCCATCCCTGAGCTTGCCGCCAGTTTTTGCAGGCCTTGTTCAGCCTCATGCTTGCTCAGGCTGTAGGCGTCCTGCGGGTTGGGGATGTCGGCCTCGGTGAAAGGCCGGTCCGGCTGGGTGCTCTCACCATTGACTTTCGCGCTGCTGATGAACACAAACCGCTTCACACCCGCGTCTGAAGCCTGCCGCGCCAGGTTCAGGGTTCCTTCCACGTTCACCGCCCGAAAGGCAGCCATTGGGTCTACCGTGGTGTCGCGCAGGATGTGGACGCGGGCGGCCAGGTGGAGGACTGTGGTGATTCCGGACAATACGGGCGTGAAATCAGTGGCTCTCGCGATCTCGCCAGAGCCTCTCCTGGTTAATGTTCCTGGGAGCTCTGGCGTTGCGTTCCTGACGAGCACGCAGACGTCAAGCCGGGCCTTTTCCAAACTCAGCAAAACCGCAGTGCCCAAAAATCCATTGGCCCCAGTCAGCAAGATTGTCACTTTGTCAGCCCACAGTACATTCCGGTGCCACCTTACAAATCAAGAGTCCAGCTCGCAGAACAAATCAGCATAGGCGCGACCCAGTGCTGGCCCCGAGAAAAGCCTATCGTAGCGCGCGCGCGCTGCATTTCCCATAGTATTGGCCAGCGTTTCGTCTGCCAGCAAGGTATTCATTGCCCATCGCAATCTCTCTGGGCTCTCAGGTTCGACGACAAAGCCAGTCAGTTCATTGTCATTAACGTAGGAGGTTCCCGTTCCAATTTCACAGGAAATCAGGGGACGACCAAACATTGCCGCCTCAACCAAAACCATCCCAAATGCTTCCGATCTCAAATGCGATGGCAGTACCAAAGCCCGGCAATGCTTCAGAAGTGCTACTTTTTCAGAATCAGTAACTTGCCCGGCAAAAATCACATTGCCGGCGCCAATCTGGTCGGCAATCTTCCTCAAAGCAACACCTTCCGGACCCGACCCGGCAATGACTACCTTCGCCTTCAGATTTTTTGCCGCATGGACTAGAAAGTGAGCTCCTTTGTAATAGCGCAATACACCAATAAAAAGAAAGTAGGGCTCATCGGGACTGACCCCCAAGCGATTGAAAATCGAACCGTCGCCGTGCGTTGGGTAGGAGCTTTCTTCAATACCCAAAGGAATCACTCTCACCTTGTTGCGAATATCCGGATGCGAAAGAACCGGACTGGTTTTCGCATAGGCAGGAGAGTTCGCCACAATCACCCGCATTTGCCTCAGCGTACGCCACATCAGTGGCGAATAGGCCGCACCCAACCAGCGCTGGCGCACCACATCAGAGATATAAGTCATCACGGCGGGCGGGTGTGGCCTGACAACTGCGTGCAACACGTCGGCAAATGGCCACGGGAAAAGGTAATGTAAGGCGTCGGATTCGCGGGACAGCCTGGAAAAGGTTGTAAATGCAGACAAGCTGCCCAAATCACAAGACGAAGGCGCGGCCCAGGACCGGCAACGCACCACCTGCGCTTCAGGCCGCAGCAACACAGAGGGCTTGGGATTGGGCGAAAGCGTGAAGATTGTGTTGGACAGGCCCTGCATGCCGGTTGACAGCGCAATCTGCCGAATTGCCTCCTGCAGACCACCCGGTGGGTCTGGGAAATACGTCCGATAGACATGCAAAACAGAGCGCTGCATCAGGCGAAATTTACCGGCAATTGCAAGCTCGCGCACAGCACTCTGAAGCCAACACCATTACTTGGACCGAAGCCAGCTGTAAAAATAATAAACCCGCCTTGCCATTCGTTCAATTTTGTTGACAAGCGCGTATCTGCCTTTCCATCCAGCATCCGACAATAATTTTAATTTGAGTATCTCCAGTTTTTCCAGTTGAAAACTCATGCTCGCATCATAAATATATCTGCCAAAAAAATGTCTCAATGGTATCACCTGATTATTAATATAGTTTCCCATCGAAGCTTTTCCATAGGCATCAGAGATCAAGTCACCGAATTCGAGCTGGATGATATCGGTGAACGCGTCAGCGGCACTGACCACAGCCGTAAGTTTGCTTTTTGTCAATCCACCCGAAGTACTCTCTGAATGGAGTCGATAAGCAAAACAAATATCAATTGCGGTCGCTTTCCAAGCCAATCGAGTCAGACGCATCACCAATAAATCATCGGACCAGAGCAACAACGGGAGGTCGGGAATTCCACCAACTTTCAGATAATCGCTCACTCTGAAAACATACCCCGTCCCGAACGAATCACGAAGCCGCCAACAACGGGCGACAAAAAAATCGCGATAGGTTTCCCGTTGCGGGATTGGCCGACAGGGGCGACCAATATTTCCGTGTTCGTCAACTATATTAAAGTGGGTTTGGTACAAACTCGCCGTCGGATGGCTGACGATCAATTGGTCAATCGTCTGCAAAAAATTGGGGTAGAGCAAGTCATCATGACCCATAATTGTGCAAAACTCAGCGTCGACCAACTTGCGCGCGAGAAGATTATGAACTCGCTGCCAGCTCTCATAAATCCCGAGTTCATTGGCAGACTCCAACACCGAAATTCGCTGGTCAGTGAAGCTTCCAACAACAGAAAGTGTCGCGTCGGAGCTCCGGTTTTCCAGAATTACCAGTTGGAAGTTCGAATAACTTTGAGCCAGGACGCTTTGAATTGCAGCTGCGATGTATTTTTCGCCATTTTTCACTGGTAAAAAAATTGCATACCTGACTTTTTCAGAATTCACGGAGGGATCATTCATGGCTTGGACATCCAATACCGAATTCTCTGGATTGCAATCAATCGCAAGTCGGGTGCTCCCCATACTGCGGCAATGAACATCGCGACGCCGAAAAAAATCAACCATACCACTGTCAACCATGGATTGGAAGTCGCTGGTGATACGATACTTAGTAATCCTCCCGTCGCAGCGGCGGCCGCTATCGGCAGAAAATTATCTCTCCAATACCAAGCCCATTTTTCAGTGGGCAACAGGTATTTATGCATGATGCCGATGACTACAAAAATATAGCTTGCCGTGACGGCAACCCAAACCCACGCCGCACCCATCGCGCCATACCGCGTCGTTATCCAGATGAGCGCCGGGATCTGTACCAACACAATCACGCCATTGACCTTGGCTGCAAAAGTGGACCACCCATATGCCAGCTGCAACATATAGGGAATATTCATTAAACCCAGAAATGCAGTCCCTAAAGTCAGCAGGGCAACGTAGGGAGCGGAATTGCGCGCCAGCACCGCGTCATTCGTCCACAAATTCAGCAAGGTTTGACTCTCGAATATCAATAGCAATGCGGCTGGGACAACCGTTACTGCCATCAATTGTGAGCCCCTGTGGTAGGCCTTGATCAAGGCGGCTTCGTCCCGCCGTGCAACCAGCTCGGCAAATCTAGGTGAGTAACTTTGTGCGAGAGGACCGATGAGTACGTACAACGAGTTCGATACCAATGCCGCCAGCATATAGGTGCCAAACGCCTCCAGGCTCAATATTCTCGACAACAAAACCTTATCGCCGTGCGTTAACAACAATGACAGAAATGCAGTCAACACCATGCCTTGGGCAAATTTCCAGACCTTGGATAACGGTAGCAGTGAAAAATAGACCGACCCATTCGCTGTTGGCAACTGGGAATGAACCCGTATTGCAAAGACAGTGACAGTGATCATCGATACAAAGGCCTGCCAAACGAAAAACGCCTCGATCGATGAAGACACCCAGGCCAAAACTGCAACCGCACCCAGCGCCCTGACCGTGGCCAATATAGAAGAGGCTCCATTCAGCCAGGCATGCGTCTGCAGACCCAGAATGGCCCCTCGGTAAACCCCCTCAACGAATCGCAGCGCCGCAAACAGCCCCATGATGGTTATAGCGTGACTCACGGTATTGAATGACAATTGCTCGGCACGCAACCAGTGCCGCGCTAACCAGTCCGAGGCCAGCCACACCATCAGCACAATCAGCAGCGCAAATCCAGCGGACAGCACTTCAATACTGCGCAGTAGGACCCGAATTGAATGTGTCGTGTGCGTCCCGGCCTGGTACCTGGCCATTTCGCGGTTCAAGGTTGGCGTCATTCCCATATCGAGCAACGCAAGTCCCGCCTGAAGCATGGCGAAGAAGCCGATGAGGCCATAAGCCTCCATGCCTAAATAGTTGATGTAAATCGGTATAAAGGCCAACTGCATCAATGCTGTCCACCCCTGACCGAGGTAGTTGGCAGCGATATTGACCTTGATTGACATAAAACCTGACTGCAAAATGGTCAGGTTTGATTTTTGGAAGGCATGACTTCGTCATGGTTCGTTCCATGGTCGTCATGCTGATATACCACGGTGTAGGCCGCCCCCTTTTCAGGCAACCGATCCAACAGGGCCATCGGTAGCGATAGCAATCTGCCCAAGATCGCCAACCAGGGGCGTTTGATTCTCCGGTTATTGGACAGGTTCATCAACGAACATTGCCATGCCATTGTATTCAATTGAATTCCAACCGGGTCACGGAAAGTCACCGCAACTCTCTTCAAACCATGTTTTGACATCAGTTCATCCAAAGCCTGAAGGGGGATTAGACTCAAATGGCGAGGTGCATCCAGGTGCACCCAAAACCGGCCAAACAATCTGAAAGACCACGATTCAGGATTGGGTGCAGACACCACCAATACCCCGTGGGGCTTGCGAAGGGCATTTGATGCAGCATTCACAAACTCGATCAAGCCTTCAAGATGCTCCACCACGTGCCATGCAACGATAGCGTCACAGGAGTTTGAGAGATTGGCCAGTTCAACGGCGGGATGTGCACTACAAATCGCATTCAGTTTTAGCGTTTCACCGATATGTTTCACACATCCAGCGTCTTGTTCGATGCCAAGAACGTCGAAACCAGCTTGGTTTGCCAACTTGAGAAAACGACCAGAGGCAGGGCCAATTTCAACTAATTTACCCGACTGAATGTACTCTTTGAGAATACTCAGTTTCGATTGATCGAGAAATTGAAGCCGGCGTTCGGTATTCGGGGAAGATCCAGTGGAAAAGGCGGGGTAATCTTGATTATAGTAAAACCCAATATTTTCGGGTACTGGATGAAGCCCGATGCTAGCGCAGTTTCGGCATTGATAATACTCAAAGGTGTCATCACTTTTCTCCTGGTTGAAATCCTTTGTTATGAGGACTCTTTGATGACGCAGTGATCTGCAAACTCGACAGGCGATTGAAGGTGCTTCCATTTTCGACATCCAATTATTTCGAGGTTTTATTGGTTTTTCTGTTGCAGGCAGATCAGCCTTCCGACTATGCCAATTTCAGGCTGTTGGCGCAGAATTTGCCTCACTGAGACGGGAAGACTTCATCATCAGGAAACCGCATTGGGGGATGAAGTTAGTAGCAAGGTTTTCCCCAGGCGCGACGCTCCAATATTTTTTGCAGGTTGACGTCGGCCAGTTCATAGGCCGTGGTTTGATTATCTGCTACCAAAAGATTGGATTGGCCGGGAACTCGAAACGTATGGCTGTCTGCCCAGTGCCTGGGGTCATAGCTTTGTCCATTGGCACCTGCCACCAGGGTTGTGAGGCCTCGATTTTTCAAATACATGGAAAATCCACGCCGGCCACTCTCCATTTTGTGAGCATCCCGTTTTCGGCGCGGAATTGATTGGGTCGCCACAAACTCTTGAAACAGCTTTGATCGTACGATAAACGCGTTGGATCGAAGATGCGGGTTTGGGAAAGCCGGAAACACCCATATGTTTTTTAGAAATCGAGCCATGCTGCGGATGACTACCGTGGGGGATTTGAGGAATTGTTGATAAATTGCGGTGATGGACGCAGTCGGCAAAGCGCCTGCAGAACTTTCCCAGGATGCGGTTGCACCCACCGAGCCAACACTCGCGCCTGATTTTTCCGCCGTCATTTTGAGTGTATTTAGCCACCCTTCAACACGTGGGCGACTGTGCGTATTCACAAAGCTCACCCACTCGTGCTTCAGCATGGGTGCCAGGCGCATGTAGGCGCCCCAGTCAAATCCGTCATCTGGCAATTCGACCAGATGCCCACCGTTTGCCTCAGCCAATTGTGCGACGTCCCTACGGCCCTCAATTCCCGACCAGCCCTTGGCAATCACGATCAATTCATGGGCACAACCCGGCGGGTGGGCTTGATAAGCTTCAAAAAAGCTTTTGGCGGCTGCCAGACCGTCATCCGCTCCACGCGAAAGGTAAACTAAAGTCACTTCCATGGTCTTAAAGGCAGCGCGAGCCAACCATGTGGGACCGAGGCCTGCGCTGGGGTGAATTCATGCCGCCGCTTTGTGCCTGCTGCCGACGACGCAAGGGGGGTCTGTCAGGTTTTCCGCACGAACGCCAAATCTGAGCAAATCCCGCCGGCCAAATTCATCTGCAACTTTTTCTGCGAGTTGCCGGACCGTAATTGGCTCGCCTGAGCAAATATTCACGGGCCCCACCTGCGTGCCGAGCCCCGCCTCTGCAATCAATCGGCCGGCTTCACGGACGTCGAGAAAATCGCGGATCTGATTGCCGCTGGTCAATTCCGCCGCGTCTCCCGCTTTGAGCTGGGCGCGCAGATAGGGCACCAGCCGTCGAGGATCCTCGCCTTCTCCGTACAGATAAAAAAGGCGGCACCACGCAAACTCGACATTTTGCGACGGTAGCCATTGAGACAGCGCCATGAAAGCCGCCGCTTTCGCCCCAGCATACGGCGTCAATGGGCGCAATGGCGCATCAATGCCAAGCAGTCCCCCGCCAAGATCGTATTCGAAGCAGGTGCCGATGCCGATGAAGCGCCTCACGCCAGTTTGAGCCGCACCTTTTGCCAGTTGGAGCGTTCCCATCAAACAATCGAGATTTTTGCTTGACTGAAGGTATTGTCCAGGCTCGGCATACCATGCGACATGAATGACGGTGTCAATGCCCGTGCAGGCTTTTGCCCACCAATCCGCACCTTCGGCGAAGAGGTCCGGAGTCGTGACAACGGCCTCAATACCGTCACAAGCCGCAAGCTGGTGCTGTTTTCCCTCACGAACCACCACCCGAACCTGAATGCCCTTGTCACCCAAAGCCCGCAGTACTTGCCGTCCCACAAATCCGGTGCCGCCAGTCAGCAAGGTGATGCCACTCATACAATTTCAAGCTTCGGCACAGCCGTCACAAATTTCATACCCAGGGCGGCAAGCCCGGCGTTTTGCTGTATGACTTCGGTCGCAATGTTCCACGGCAATATCACCAAATAATCCGGGCGTCGTTCCCCCAACGCCGTCGGCGCCAGGATAGGAATGTGGCTGCCCGGCATGAACTTGCCTTGTTTGGCAACGGCGGCGTCGCAGACGAACGGCAGCAAATCGGGCTTGACGCCCGCGTAGTTGAGCAACGTGTTGCCTTTTGCGGCTGCGCCATAGGCAGCCACTCTCTTGCCCGTGCTCTTCTGTTCGATCAGGAAAGCCAGAAAATCGTCCTTGACGCGATCTGCCTTGGCCTGGAAGTGCTCGTAGGTGGCCAGCGTCTGCAGGCCGAGCTGCCTCTCCTGACTCAACATTGCGCTGACAGCTGGAGCCGTCTCGCGCAGCGCGCTGGCATGGCAACCATAGATTCGCAAACTGCCGCCGTGTGTTGGTAATTCTTCGACATTGCAAACGCGCAGGCCAGCAGCCTGGAAAATGCGGTCCACGGTGTAAAGCGACAAATAAGAAAAGTGCTCGTGGTAAACCGTGTCGAACTGTGTGTTCTCCACCAGTCGCATGAAGTGCGGGAATTCCAGCGTGATGGTGCCGCCGGGTTTGAGTGCGGCCCTCAGTCCACGGGTAAAGTCGTTGATGTCCGGCACATGCGCAAAGACATTGTTCCCGGCAATCAAGTCGGCCTGTTTGCCTGAGGCGGCCAACTGCATGCCAAGTCGCTCGCCAAAAAACTCCCGCATCACCGGGATGCCAATGGCTTCTGCCGCAGCCGCAGTGCTGGCCGTGGGCTCGTTGCCCAAACAGGGAATGCCTGCTGCAACGAAATTCTTCAGCAGGTAGCCATCATTCGATGCCACCTCGATCACCAGGCTGTCCTGGGTGAGTTGCAACTGCCGCGTGATCATTTCAGCGTACTTTGCGGCGTGGGCTAGCCAGCCGGTCGATGTGCTTGAGAAGTAAGCGTATTCAGCGCTGAATAGCTCGTCTGCCTGCGCGTAATCCTCCGTTTGCACGAGCCAGCATTGATCGCAGACTTTGACTTTCAGGGGATAGTATTTTTCCGGTCTGGCGAAGTCGTCATTCGTCAGGTAGGCATTCGAAGGGGGTGCGAAGCCGAGGTCGAGGAAAGTGTGCTTCAGCGGTGAAGCGCAATGCCGGCACTTCACCGCCGTACTCCTTTGAATTGATCATCGAGCATGGGGTGCTTTGCGTCCCTGTCGGAGAGTTCAGCCACGGCCAGTGGCCAGGCAATCGACAACCTGGGGTCGATCGGGTTGAGGCCCGCTTCAGCGCCCGGCGCGTAGGCGCTTGAGTGCAGGTAAAAAAGCTCACTGTCATCGGCAAGCGTCTGGAAACCATGGGCGAAGCCCTCGGGTATCAGCAACGCGCGGCAATTGGTGGCTGAAAGCTCCACGGCGTGCCACTGCAAAAAGGTGGGTGATTCGCTGCGCAAGTCCACGGCGACATCCCAGACCGCGCCGCGCAAACAGGTTACAAGTTTCATCTCGGCATTGGGAGCGTGCTGAAAATGCAGGCCGCGCACGCTGCCCAGTTTTTGCGTGAGGGTCTGATTGATCTGGGCGATGGGTTTGTGCCAGCCGGCAATGGCGAGGTCATCCGCGCAAAACAGGCGCGAGAGGAAGCCACGGGCATCCCCCAGTCGCTGGCGTTCAACGATCTTGAGATCTGCCAGGGGAGTGTCAAAAAAGGTGAACCGGCTCATGATCGAGGACCGTGTTCGTCGGCGGCTTCGTAGGCGTCAATGTCTGAGTGGCAGAGGGCACCGGCGTTGGCCCCATCGTGGTACTGACGGTACCAATGAATTGTGCGCCGCACCGATTCCTCCAGCGACCATTGCGGTTTAACGCCAAGCAGGCTGCGTGCCTTTGCAATTTCAAGGGCCAGCCAACCCGCTTCATGCGGGCCTTCGGTTCCCTCACCCCAAGCAACTTGCCCCATGCCGTAGCCGTTTTGAGCAAGCAGTACGACCTGGCGCACCGTCGCCGCTGCGTGGGTCTCTGGACCAAAGTTGTAGGCACCCGACAAAGTGGGGCGTTGCCAGAGCTGTTCTGCAAGGGTGATGTAGCCGGCCAGGGGCTCCAGGACGTGCTGCCAGGGGCGGACAGCTTGCGGGCGGCGGATATGCAGTGGCAGGTTTGCATTCCAGGCGCGAATGGCATCGGGAATCAGTCGGTCTTGCGACCAGTCGCCACCACCGATGACATTCCCGGCGCGGGCCGACGCAACGGCAATGCCTTTTTCATGCAGATAGGAGTCCCGATAACTCGCGATGACGATTTCCGCTGCTGCTTTGCTGGCGCTGTAAGGGTCCCGACCACCCAGTGCATCCGTTTCACGAAAAGGGAAGGGCTGTTCCTGATTGTTATAAACCTTGTCGGTGGTGACCGCAACCACCACCCGGATCGAGTCCGAGGGACGAAGGGCATCCAGCAGGTTGGCGGTGCCTTGAACATTGGTGGAAAAGGTCGCCAATGGATCACGGTAGCTGGCACGCACCAAGGCTTGCGCAGCCAGGTGGAAAACGATTTCTGGATCGGCGTTCCTGATTTGCGCAGCAAGCAATGCCGGATCGCGAATATCACAGAATTGACTGTCAACGATGGTTGGAATACGCAGCAGATCGAAAAGGTTTGGCAGGGTCGATGGCGCCAGACTGATCCCCGTGACCTGTGCGCCAAGCCGATTCAGCCACAGTGCCATCCAGGCACCTTTGAACCCGGTGTGGCCAGTCAGCAAAACTCGCTTGCCGTTCCAGAACCCAGGGTTCACGACCACACCTTCCAGGGTGCCTTGCCACCTGCCCACAGTTCTTCCAGATGCACTTTGTCACGCAGGGTGTCCATCGGTTGCCAAAAACCGCTGTGCTGGAAGGCGGCGAGTTGTCCTTGTCCGGCCAAGGTTTCCAGAGGGCCACGTTCCCACACCGTGGCGTCGTCTTTGATGAGATCGACAACTTCAGGCGACAGCACGAAAAAACCGCCATTGATCATGGCCCCATCACCTTTGGGTTTTTCTGTGAACGCGCGGATTTTGTGCCCTTCAATATCCAATGCCCCGAAACGGCCCGGGGGCAAGGTCGCGGTCAACGTGGCCCGCACCTTTTGCGCCTTGTGAAAGGCAACCAGATCGGCTATGTTCACATCGCTGACGCCATCGCCATAGGTGAAGCAGAACGCATCTTCATCCTGCAAGTAGGGCGCAACGCGCTTCAAGCGACCACCGGTCTGGGTTTCGTCCCCGGTGTCAACCAGCGTCACTTTCCAGGGCTCGGCTTTTTGCTGATGCACTTGCATGCGGTTGTTGACCATGTCGAAAGTGACATCGGACATGTGCAGGAAGTAATTGGCGAAGTACTCCTTGATGACATAGCCCTTGTAGCCACAACAGATCACAAAATCATTGATTCCGTAGTGGGAATACATCTTCATGATGTGCCACAGGATGGGCTTGCCGCCAATCTCAATCATGGGCTTGGGCTTGAGGTGGGTCTCTTCGGAAATACGGGTCCCAAGGCCACCGGCGAGGATCACTGCTTTCATGGATTTGCCTGGAGGTTTTGGGCCAGTCGTTGATGCTCAATCACCAACATGTGCCGCAAGGTGTCTTCAAGCCGCTGATCATCGCGAAGGGCGCCATGTTGCCTGAACAATTCCTCAAGCTTGACCGGGCTGCCACATAGGCGATGCACCTCGTTGGAACGCACAAAAGCCGGGTTTACAACAACTTCAATCGGGTGGCCCGAAATGCGGGTCAGTGTTTCGATCACCTGCTGGAGCGCATACGGCCGACCTGAGCAAATGTTGTAGGTCTGGCCAGGCTCTGAGTACTGAAGCAATGCCAGATAGTCTTTGCAGACCGTCCGAACATCGTTGAATTCACGCTCAACGTGCAGGTTGCCCAACGCGATGGAGGATGCACGTCGCGCGAAATGGTCTACCAATTTTGGGATAACGAAGTTCACCGCCTGCCCCGCTCCGGTGTAATTGAACGGCCGCGTGATGACCAAAGGCAGCTGATCGGCGTAGGTTCGTGACATGTGCTCCATGGCGAGCTTGCTCATGGCGTAATGGCTGACCGGGGCCGGCGCTTGAATTTCAGCAATCGGGGGTGCCTCGCAATTGCCATAGACATTGGCGCTGCTGGCCAGCAACACACGGCTCGGAATCCGTGGAAGTTGTGCCAGTGCGGCCAGAAGGTTCATGGTGCCAATCACATTGACAGCGTAAAAAGCAGCATTGTCGGGGTGCCCGACGAAGCTGATCGCAGCCAGATGAACCACGGCATCCGGCACCATCTCCAACACTTCCCGCTGCAATGCGCCGTTGTCAGCCAAATCCGCTTTCAGCGGCAACACAGTATGTCCGGCGGACCGCGCCAGATCGGCAAAATGCCGGCCTGTGAAGCCATCGCTGCCTGTCAGCAAGATGTTCAAAATGAGAACCCCTGCTGGTTTCGGCGCAAGTCTGCCTCCACCATCATCTTGCACAGTTGTTCCAGCGATGTCCTGGCTTCCCAGCCGAGTTTGGCCCTGGCTTTGGCAGGATTGCCAATCAGCTGCTCAACTTCTGTCGGGCGGTAGAAACGTGGGTTGACCCGCACCACGGTCTTGCCGGTTGCCCTGTCCAGCGCCAACTCGTTCTCGGCCGAGCCTTTGAAATCAACCGCCATGCCGACTGCGTTGAACGCGATACGGACAAAATCTCGCACGGTCTCGGTGCGGTTGGTGGCCAACACGAAAGTGTCGGGTTCATCCGCTTGCAGCATGAGCCACATGCCTTCAACATACTCTTTGGCATAACCCCAATCGCGCTGGGCATCCAGATTGCCCAGTTCCAGCACATCAAGCTTGCCGAGCTTGATTTTGGCGACCGCGTCGGTAATTTTTCGCGTGACAAACTCGCGACCGCGCAGCGGGCTTTCATGGTTGAACAGGATACCGCTGCTGCCAAAAATACCATAACTTTCACGGTAGTTGACCGTCATCCAGTGCGCATACAGCTTGGCCACGCCATACGGGCTGCGGGGATAGAAGGGCGTTTCTTCCACTTGGGGAGTGGCCTGCACTTTGCCAAACATTTCGGACGTGCTGGCCTGGTAAAAACGAATCTTGCGGTTGACCAGTCTAATTGCTTCCAGCAGGTGCAAGGCGCCGATGCCGGTGATTTGCGCCGTGGTGCTGGGTTGCTCGAAACTCACACCGACAAAACTTTGCGCCGCCAGGTTGTAAATTTCATCCGGCTTGACTTTTTGCACCAGCGCAATACTTGCGCCGGGATCGGTCAGGTCATATTCCACTAAATGCAGCTGTGCATGGTTCTGGATGCCAAGCTCCTCCATCCGCCAGAAGTTGACTGAACTGGTTCGACGGTAAGCACCGTAAACGGTGTAGCCCTTCTCAAGCAGGAACTGCGCAAGGTAGGCACCATCTTGCCCGGTAATTCCTGTGATCAGCGCGATTTTCTGGGTCATTCTGGTTTCGATGTTGCTAAGCCGAGTACTTGCGCCGGTTGCCTGGATCTGATCTCAAAAATGTCGGGCGCGGCATGCAGATCACGCGGTCAAAAACTCAAAGGTTCTCTAACAGTGATCCGGCCTGATCCTTGGCGGAAACCAACGGTGGTGCGTTGCCTTGCACGGGCCAGGCAATTGCCAACCCTGGATCATTCCAGGCAATACAGCGTTCAAACGCCGGCGCGTAATAGTCGGTGGTTTTGTACAAAAATTCGGCACTCTCGCTGGTGACTATAAATCCGTGCGCAAAACCGGGCGGCACCCAGAGTTGGCGATGGTTGTCTTCGGACAGTTCAACACCCACCCAGCGTCCAAATTGGGGGGACGACTTGCGGATATCGACGGCGACATCAAAGACCGAGCCGCGCACCACCCGCACCAGCTTTCCCTGCGGTTGTTGAGTCTGGTAGTGCAGCCCGCGCAGCACGCCCTTGACAGAGCGGCTGTGGTTGTCCTGCACGAAGTTGGCGTCAAGGCCAGTGGCCGCGTTGAAAGCCCGCTGGTTGAAGCTTTCAAAGAAGAACCCGCGCGCGTCACCAAACACCTTGGGCTCAAGGATGAGAACCTCAGGCAGCGCGGTGGCGACGACGTTCATGACTTGCCCTCTGTCCTCTGGTCGCCGAGCCTGCGCATCAACACCTCTTCGCTGCGCTTGCCCTCTACCAAAAGGCGTTTCAAGTACTGCCCATAACCGGTTTTGGCCAGCGGGTTGGCAAGCCTTTCCAGTTGCTCACTGTCAATGAATCCGTTGCGCCACGCGATTTCTTCGATGCAGGCAATTTTCAGTCCCTGCCTTCGCTCCAGCGTCGCGATGAACTGACCGGCCTCCAGCAAGCTGTCGTGGGTACCCGTGTCCAGCCAGGCATAGCCGCGCTGCATGATCTGCACATTGAGCTGCGCCAAGTCCAGATAGGCCTGATTGACGGCCGTGATCTCCAGCTCGCCGCGGGCGCTGGGCTGGATGTTCTTGGCAATCTCCACCACCTGGTTGTCGTAAAAATACAGCCCCGTTACCGCAAAATTACTCTTGGGTTCCAGAGGCTTTTCTTCAATGCTGCTGGCCTGGCCAGACGCATCGAACGCCACCACGCCGTATCGTTCAGGGTCATGCACGTGGTACGCAAACACGGTCGCGCCGTGGGTTTTGGCATGGGCCGTGGCCAGCAGGGGCGCAAAATCGTGCCCGTAAAAAATATTGTCACCCAGCACCAGTGCGCTCGGATCGTTGGCGACAAACGATTCACCGATGATGAAAGCCTGGGCCAGACCATCCGGGCTGGGTTGAATGGCGTATTGGAGATTGATGCCCCACTGGCTGCCGTCACCCAGGAGCTGTGCAAATCGCGGGGTGTCCTGGGGCGTGCTGATGATCAAAATGTCGCGCATGCCGCCCAGCAGCAGGGTGCTCAATGGGTAATAGATCATGGGCTTGTCGTACACCGGCAGCAACTGTTTGCTCATCGCCAAAGTGGCCGGGTGCAGGCGGGTGCCGGAGCCGCCTGCCAGCACGATGCCTTTGCGTTTGACCATGGTTTGCTTGGCCGTTTGGCACTGCGTCATAGGGAGTTGCTCATGTTTGTTTTTCGATGTACTCAGTCAGCATTCGCGCCACGCCCGGCTTCCAGTGCGGAAGCGCCAGGTTGAAGGTGGATTGCAGCTTGGCGGTGTTCAAACGCGAATTGAGCGGCCGTTGGGCGGCACTGGGAAATGCAGAGGAGGGGACCGCGTTAATTGATTTCACTATTAATTTTGTAGCAAACTTTGTATTGTTTACTAGAGCTACAACCTCTTTTGCATACTCAAACCATGAAATTTCACCACCAGCCGCCAGATTATAGATTCCTGATATCGCGGGTGATATTAAATCCTTCGGGTTCGAGCTACCTGTTCCGCAGCCAGCGCAAGTCAACGCCTGCCGGATTGCGTGCACCGTCACGTCTGCCAACAGTTCAGCGCCGGTGGGAGCGCCGATCTGGTCGTCAATCACCTTGAGAACTTCTCGCTCCTGCGCCAGCTTCAGGATGGTTTTGGCAAAGTTGCCGCCGCGCGCGCTGTAAACCCAACTGGTCCTGAAGATCAGGTGCTTGCAGCCACTGGCCTGGATCAACTGCTCGCCTTCGAGCTTGGTGCGGCCATAGACACTCAAAGGGGCCGGTGTGTCAGTCTCAAGCCAGGGCGTTGAGCCGCTGCCGTCAAACACGTAGTCAGTCGAGTAATGGACCAGCCAGGCACCGATTGAAGCCGCTTCATTGGCCAGTGCGCCCGGGGCCAACGCATTGATGGTGCGCACCAGCTCCGGTTCGCTTTCAGCCTTGTCAACCGCCGTATGCGCGCCCGAGTTGACGATGACATCCGGCCTGATGGCGCGAACGGTCTCGGCCAAGCCGCGCAAGTTGGTGAAATCACCGCAATAGTCGGTACTGTCAAAGTCCAGCGCGACCAGTTCGCCCAAGGGTGCCAGGCTGCGTTGCAGTTCCCAGCCGACCTGGCCACCTTTTCCAAACAGGAGAATTTTCATCAAGCCCTGCGCAAAGCGTAGTTGGTTTGCACCCACTCGCGATATGCCCCTGATTGAACATGGGATACCCAGTCCTGATGGTCAAGATACCACTGCACAGTCTTGGCGATCCCGGTCTCAAACGTCTCAGCGGGCTTCCAGCCCAGTTCATGCTCGATTTTGCTGGCATCAATGGCGTAACGGCGGTCGTGGCCAGGGCGGTCGGCGACGTAGCTGATTTGCTCACTGTAGCGTTTGCCATTGGTTTTGGGACGCATTTCGTCAAGCAGTGCACAAATGGTGTTGACGATGTCGATATTGGGCTTTTCATTCCAGCCGCCGATGTTGTAGACCTCACCCAGACGCCCGTCTTCCAAGACGCGCCGAATCGCACTGCAATGGTCTTTCACATAAAGCCAGTCGCGCACCTGCATGCCGTCTCCATACACCGGCAGGGGTTTGCCAGCCAAGGCGTTGACGATCATCAGTGGAATCAGTTTTTCGGGAAAGTGGTAGGGCCCATAGTTGTTGCTGCAATTGGTGGTGAGCACCGGCAAGCCATAAGTGTGATGGTAGGCACGCACCAGGTGGTCGCTGGCGGCTTTGCTGGCCGAATACGGGCTGTTGGGCTCATAGCGGTGGGTCTCGGTAAAGGCCGGATCCGTCTTGGCAAGGGAACCATAGACTTCGTCAGTGGAGACGTGCAGGAACCGAAACGCCCGCTTCGTCTCTGGCAACAAGGCTCCCCAATACGCCCGCACCGCTTCGAGCAGGCGAAACGTGCCCATGATGTTGGTCTGGATGAAATCTTCCGGCCCGTGAATGGAGCGGTCTACATGGGATTCAGCCGCAAAATTGACGATGGCGCGGGGCTTGTGTTCGGCCAGCAAGCGCTCAACCAGCGATGCGTCACCAATATCGCCTTGCACAAACAGGTGGCGCGTGTCACCTTGCAACGATGCCAGATTTTCCCGATTGCCCGCGTAGGTCAGTTTGTCGAGATTGACAACTGGTTCATTTGACTGCCCCAACCAATCGAGGACAAAGTTTGAGCCAATAAAGCCGACGCCGCCTGTGACGAGGATCATTGAATTTCCTGAAAAAGCCTCCACTGAAGCGGGACGCAGAATATCCGGGAATTATAGGTTTACCCGTATCAATATTTACGTAGCCACAATGTCAGGTTCGGCCAAAGGTACATAAACACCATGCACAGGATCGGGTCGATCTGGAAGTGCGCCAGCGGCGACGGAGGCACCTTTGTCAAGCTTCCAGTCGGTTTTCATTCAGCCCTACGCGCCAGGCAAGGGGTAGCGTTTGGCCGCCCACATGCCAACCACCATGGCCGCGACAAACAACACGGCATCACTGCCGCCCGACAAAATCGATGAATTTGAAACCGTTCTGACAAATCAGTGTATACTCTACCCAGTATATTACCGTGAGATCCGCACCATGGCAAAACTGAATGATGCCGTCAAAAAGAAAGCGCTGCGGGCACGTCTGGCCCGCATCGAAGGCCAACTGCGCGGCGTGCAGCGGCAGATTGAACTGGACGCCGATTGCGAAGCAGTGGCGCAGCAGCTCTCGGCTGCGCGCAAGGCCCTGGACAAGGCGTTTTTCACGATGGTCGGCTGCGTGATTGAACAGGGCGATGTCCCGGCACACAAAGTCGCCACCCTGCTGGCCAAATTTGCCTGAACCGTTGAAACTCAAGGCGGGCTTGAAACCGCCATTGCACAGGAGAAACCATGAACCCGATCCAGCTATTTGACCCGGCATCGTCCACCTACACCTATGTACTGTTTGACGAGGTGACCCGTGACGCACTGATCATCGACCCCGTGGACAGCCAGTTGGAGCGTGACTTGGGCGTTCTGAGGCAACACCGCCTGAAGCTTGCCTGGGCGGTTGAAACCCACGCCCATGCCGACCACATCACCAGCGCCGGATTGCTGGCTGAACACGCGGGCGCCAAAACAGCCGCCCCCGATGGCTGTGGCATCACCACCGCCGCCGTTCAGCTCAAAGACGGCGACACATTGCGTTTTGGCGGCGAGCAGATTCGCGCGATGCACACGCCTGGCCACACCGCGGGCAGCATGAGCTACCTGTGGCACAGCCTGCAGGGCCAACGCCGCACGACGGATGCAGGCCACGTCTTCACGGGCGATACGCTGCTGATCAACGGCTGCGGCCGCACGGATTTTCAGTCGGGCAGCAGCGCAGACTTGTACCGCAGCATCACCACCGTTTTGTTCACGTTGCCAGGGTCGACCCACGTTTGGCCAGGGCATGACTACAACGGCAAAACCCGATCAACGATTGAGATTGAGAAGTCCTCCAACGCGCGCATAGCGGGCAAGTCGCTGCAACAGTTTGTGATCGTCATGGATTCGCTCAACCTGCCTAAGCCAAAGCGGCTGGAAGAAGCCGTGCCAGCCAATCAGACGTCAGGAATTCGCCACGATGCCATCCCGCATGAAAGTGGCGCAGCCGCGCCAGACCCGCAACCGCGCACGGCGCAAGGCTACGCGGGCGACATCTCACCCGTGCTCGCGTGGGCGTGGGCGCACAGCGGCAAAGCCATG
>JANOMD010000401.1:0-2547 GCA_031420135.1 Rhodoferax sp.
TTCTCGATTGACGTGTTGATTCGAGTGCTGGTTGGCATCACGCTGTTTGCGGCAGCCTACATGGCCGAGGTGATTCGCGGCGGCTTGCAGGCCATCCCCAAAGGCCAGCTTGAAGCGGCCGCCACATTGGGCCTGTCCTACTGGCAAACGCAGCGCAAGATTGTTTTGCCACAAGCATTGGCGATGGTCGTTCCAAGCATCATGAACAACTTCATTGGCCTGTTCAAAGATACCTCACTGGTGACCATTGTGAGTCTGTATGAGCTGACAGGTGCACTGTCGCTCGCGCTGAATTCGGATGCCAATTGGCGGCCCTTCAAGATTGAAGGCTACCTGTTCATTGCGCTGATTTACTTTGCCTTCTGTTTCTCGATGTCGCGCTACAGCATCTGGGTTGAGAAGCAGGTCAACAAGGGCAAGGCGCGCTGAGCCTCGTCGCTTGAACACCTTCGTACCCCAATCAAAAAAATCTGACCCAAAGCAATTCATCATGGCAGAACCCATTATCAAATTCGACAAGCTCAACAAGTGGTATGGCAACAACTTTCACGTGCTGCGCGACATTGATCTGGACGTTGCCCAGGGCGAGCGCATCGTCATCTGCGGGCCGTCAGGTTCGGGAAAATCCACCTTGATCCGCTGCATCAACCGGCTCGAAGAGCACCAGCAGGGGCATCTGTGGGTGGATGGCGTGGAGTTGACGGATGACGTCAAGGCAATTGACGACACCCGAAAAAAAGTGGGCATGGTGTTCCAGCAGTTCAATTTGTTCCCGCACCTCACGGTTCTTGAAAACCTGACTCTTTCACCGATGTGGGTTGGCAAAATGCCCAGAAAAGAAGCCGAAGAAAAGGCCATGATCCAGTTGCAGCGCGTGCGGATCGCCGAGCAGGCGGGCAAGTACCCGTTGCAACTGTCGGGCGGGCAGCAGCAACGCGTAGCGATTGCGCGCGCGCTGTGCCTCACCCCCAAAATCATGCTCTTCGATGAGCCCACGTCTGCGCTGGACCCGGAGATGATCAAGGAGGTGCTTGACGTGATGGTCGAGCTGGCCAGCCACGGCATCACCATGTTGTGCGTCACCCATGAGATGGGTTTTGCCAAAGCCGTGGCAGACCGTGTGATTTTCATGGATGAGGGCCAGATCGTTGAGCAAAACAACCCGCAGGACTTCTTCAACAACCCGCAAAACGAGCGCAGCAAAGATTTCCTGAGCAAAATTTTGGGGCATTGATGCGGCGTCTTCTGCGAAGGTATTCTGGTTACAGTTATTGCATTCTTCAGAATCAAGTGAGGGCTGGCAACGCCTACCATTGCAGCTTCTATTTTGAAGGAGTTGACATGGCATTACAGACACCGTTTTTCAGCAAACGTGAAAGCGAAACCACCCCGGCGCGCTCCGCCACACCGTCGCAGTACGGCAATAGCAGTTCCTCTCAAGCCCAACCAGGCGCTTCACAGCCCACTTATGTTTCGACCCAGCCTGGTGCCCTCACGGGCGCTCCCGCACCGGCGATCAAGGAAGGTGGCAGCAAGCTCACCGTCGGGCCCAACATCAAACTCAAAGGCGTTGAGATCACTGATTGCGATACCTTGGTGGTCGAAGGTCTGGTTGAAGCCACCATGGACTCCCGCCTGATGCAAATCTCCGAACAGGGCGCATTCAAGGGATCCGCCGAAATCGATATTGCCGAAATTCATGGCCAGTTTGACGGCAACTTGACCGTTCGCCAAAAGCTGGTGATTTACGCCACCGGCAAAGTCACCGGAAAGATCCGTTACGGCAAAGTGGTGATTGAAGAAGGTGGACAGCTCTCCGGGGAGATTCAATTCGCTACGACCAGTGGCAGCAGCGCGGTGCGGCCACCTGCAGCGAAGCCAGCGCTTCAAGCCATCGCTTAGGCGCGTCTGCGGCAACAACCCTCGCATCTGTCACCGCCATGGGTAAATCAGCGCCCATGGAACTAAACTGGCGGTAAACTGGTCCTACTGCCATGCGCCACTACCTCATCATCTTCATGATCGCCCTTCTGCCCTTGCGCAGTTGGGCCGGTGATGTGATGGCGGTGTCAATGTCTGCACAAGGCTTGACGGCGGCGAGTGTGGAAATCGTCGCACCGCAGGCGTCTGGTGGCATGGAAGACTGCGCGGGTCACCCAGACTCTGTCGGCGAAACGACAAAGGCGGGGGCTGCGGATGATGGTCACTGCAAAACCTGCGTCTCATGCCAAATATGCCATTCGGTCGCGCTGGTGAGCATGGATGTGCTCGCATCAGGCCCGCCTCATGCAAATCGTCTGAAGTCACCTTCAGCCGCCATATTCGTCAGTGCAACGCTGGCGGATAGCGTCAAACCACCCATTTCCTGATCGTCCTAGCCTTAGTTCGCCTGCAAGCTGCCTTTTTGGCGAATTGCAAGTGAGTTTTTGTGGCATCCAGCCACTTTTGCTGCGATCAGGAGTATTTCGTGAATCAATTTCAACTGATGGCTACGGCCATCCTCAGTTCTATGGCGTTTGCGCCCGCAAGCGCAATGGCACAGGCCAC
>JANOMD010000402.1:0-4031 GCA_031420135.1 Rhodoferax sp.
CTGGCAGCACCGCAGGTGGCATACACTCATTCTGTGACAAATGCGAACGATCCATCCACTCAACCTGACCTGCATGCGACATCCGGCGGGCAGGCCGCAGAACCCGCTGATCCTGCTGATGAACCCACAATGGCTGCCAGCCCCGGCCATTTTGACGAGCTGCATGGCCGCGTGGAACGCAGGAGCGCGCCAAGGGCTAAGTCAGAACGCTTTGACGCTGCTGATCTGGCAGCTAACAGCAAATATTGCACCCCTGCCTGGGGTCAATTTTTTGCATCCATTGAAGCCGACGGACTGGGCGACCTGAACCAGCGCGCAGCCAGCCTGGCGCGCCAGATCCGCGACAACGGCGTCACTTACAACGTCTATTCAGACGCCGGAGGGCCACAGCGGCCCTGGTCGCTGGACCTGTTTCCATTGATCGTCACGCCGCAAGACTGGCAGCACATCGAACAAGGCGTGACGCAGCGCGTGCACTTGCTGGACCAGATCATGGCCGATGTTTACGGCCCGCAAACGCTGCTTGAAAGCGGCCTGCTGCCACCCGCTTTAGTGCACGGTCATCCGGGCTACTTGCGTGAAATGCATGGCATCAAGCCGGTAGGTGGAAACCATTTGCAGATTGCTGCCTTTGACCTGGCGCGCGGGCCGCACGGGCAATGGTCGGTGGTATCGCAGCGCACCGAGGCACCCAGCGGGCTGGGCTATCTGCTGGAAAACCGGCTGGCCGTGTCGCACCTTTTCGCGCAAGGCTTCGAGACGATGAACGTGCAGCGCCTGGCCAGCACCTACCGCGCGCTGATGGACGGCATCCGCCAGATGAGTCCGGGGGGTGCCGAATCGCACATTGCGCTGCTGACGCCCGGCCCCTACAACGAAACCTACTTTGAGCACGCTTACCTGGCACGCTATCTGGGCCTGACGCTGGTGCAGGGCAACGACCTGCTCGTGCGCGACCAGTATCTGTACCTTAAGACCCTCAAAGGCCTGGAGCCGGTGCATGCGCTGCTCAAGCGGGTGGACGACGCGTTTATGGACCCGCTTGAACTGCGTTCGGATTCAACGCTGGGCATTGCCGGCCTGCTACAGGTGATTCGCGCTGGCAATGTCCTGGTGGCCAACGCGCCGGGCTCAGCGCTGCTGGAGTCGCCCGCGCTGTTGGGCTTTTTGCCGGCGTTGTCCCGGCATTTTCTGGGCGAAGAACTCGCTTTGCCGTCACTGGCGACCTGGTGGTGCGGCGAGCGTTCCGCCATGGAAACAGTGCTGCCGCAACTGCACAGCAGCGCCATCAAGGCAACCTACCCCGGCTCCATCAACCATGGCAATTTCGATGCCGTGCTGGGGCACACCTTGAGCGAACGCGAGCGCGACGAATGGGCCGGGCGCATCGCCCTGCACGGCGACGACCACACCGTTCAAGCCTACGCGCCGTTATCGCAAATGCCGACCTGGCGCGGCGAAGGCGATCACAACGCGATGGGTTTGAATTCGGTCATCCTGCGTGTATTTGCAGTGGCCGACGGTTCCCAATCGTGGCGCGTCCTGCCCGGGGGCCTGGCCAGGGTCGCGGGCAGCGGCAAGGATATTGCGGCCATGCAACACGGCGGCAGCAGTGCCGATGTCTGGGTCATGACCGACGGCCCGGTCGATAAAACATCCTTGCTTCAATCTGGCTTGACCCCGCCTGTTGTGGCACAGCGCAAACGCATGGTCACCAGCCGGGCGGGTGAAAACCTTTACTGGCTGGGGCGGTACACCGAGCGCAGCGAGAACCAGATCCGCCTGTCCCGCCTGACGATGGAGCTCCTGCACGGGGAAGACCAGTCGTCGGTGCCCTTGCTGTCCTGGCTGTCGCAAATGGCGCAGGCCAACACCCTGGTGTTGCCGGGCGTGCCGTCTGCCACGCAGGCCCGGCGCGTGTTCGAGCGCTCGCTGATCAGCGGCCTGGGCAGCACCGAGCTGGCCACCAGCGTGGGCTACAACCTGCGCGCGCTGCGCCTGGCGGCCTCCAGCGTGCGGGAGCGCCTGTCGCTGGAACACTGGAACCTGATCGTCTCCTGTGAAGCCGAGCTCAGCCAGGCCTGTGCCCAGTTTGAGCGGGCGGGAGAATTCTCGGCGCTTGAAGCATTGCGGGTGCTGAAAATTGCCAACGACCAACTGACCGCCATCACCGGCGCCCAGACCGACCGCATGACCCGCGACGACGGCTGGCGGCTGCTCAGCGTGGGGCGGCAGATCGAGCGGCTTGGATTCCTGTCGCAATCGTTGCTGCGCGGGTTTGACACCGGCTCGGTACTGACCGACGGCGGTTTTGCCGCCATGATTGCGCTGTTTGACAGCACCATTCCATTTCATGCGCAGTTTCAGCAGAGCAACGACATCGCTGCGATGCTGGACTTGCTGGTGCTGGACCGCGATAACCCGCGCTCGGTCGGCTGGGTGGCACAAACCCTGCGCGGGCGCCTGGCCAAACTGGCCGGCAGCGCGCCCGACCAATTGAGCGAGCTGGCCTTGCGTGTGCCCAACCCCGCCGATTGGTCGCTTGAGGCGCTGTGCCAACAGCATGCTGGCGGGCACTATGCCACTTTGATCGACTTGCTGCTGCAGTGTGGACAGGTCGCCTACGACGTGTCGGAAGACGTCAGCCAGCTTTACTTCACGCATTCTGACGATGCCAGGCAAAGCCTCGGGGTTTGAATGAACTTGCAAATCACCCATGAGACCCGGTACGACTACGTGCCGATGGTCGAAGTCGCGCAGCACGTCTGCCACCTTCAGCCGCTGTGCAGTGCCAGCCAGACGCTGCTGTCACACGCGGTACAGATCAGCCCCGAGCCGGACGGGCAAACCAGCGCTGTCGATGTTTATGGCAACACACGGCGGTTTTTTTCATTGCAGACCTCGCACAGCCAGCTTTTGGTGACGGCCACCAGTGCGGTGGCAACCAGCGCTCAGGAGATGCCACAAAGCAGGCTGCCCTGGGAGGTGGTGCGC
Organism: Rhodoferax sp.; assembly: GCA_031420135.1. Lineage (GTDB taxonomy): Bacteria > Pseudomonadota > Gammaproteobacteria > Burkholderiales > Burkholderiaceae_C > JANYCG01. Next base: position 2,995 of record JANOMD010000402.1, read on the forward strand.
GAGCGCCTTCGTTATGCGGCGGGGCACCCTTACGATGCGGCGGCAGAGTTTTTATTCGCCTCGCCGTTCGTGCCGCGCCATGCCGACTTTGCCGCGTACGCACGGCCCAGTTTCGAGGCGGGGCAGCCCTTGCTGCTGGCGGCGCAGGACCTGATGCAACGCATCCACACCGAATTTACCTATGAGAGCCAGAGCACCGAGATCAACACCCCGGCGCTGGCGGCACTGGCTCAACGCAAAGGCGTTTGCCAGGATTTCGCGCACATCATGATTGCGTGCCTGCGCGCCATCGGACTGCCGGCCCGCTACGTGAGCGGCTACCTGCTGACGCGGCCACCCCAAGGCGTTGTGGCGCTGACCGGCAGTGACGCATCGCACGCCTGGGCATCGGTGTACCTGCCTGATTTTCCGCTGGGTGCTCGCTGGTGCGACTTTGACCCCACCAACAACCGCATGGGATGGGGTTCACCGGGGGAAGATTACGTGACACTTGCCATCGGGCGCGACTTTGGCGATGTCTCACCCTTGCGCGGCGTGATCCACGGTGGTGCCGACCATGTGCTGTCAGTTGGGGTGACCGTCGAGCCGTATCAACCGGCAGTGGGAATGTCACAATCTCAAACGCAGTCACAGTCACAGTCCCAATCACAGTTTTAGCCAGGAAGGAACATCCCATGTCCGTTTACGACAACCTGAAAGCCCTGGGCATCACCCTGCCCCCAGTCTCCACCCCGGCCGCTGCCTATGTGCCCTTTGTACAAACCGGGAATTTGGTGTTCCTGAGCGGCCACATCGCCCGGCAGGACGGCAAGCCGTGGGTCGGGCAGTTTGGCAAAACCATCTTTGCGGAAGAAGGCAAACGCGCCGCACGCGCCATCGCCATCGAGTTGATCGGCACATTGCACGCGGCCGTGGGCGACCTGAACCGCGTCAAACGCATTGTCAAACTGATGTCGCTGGTCAATTCAACGCCCGACTTCACCGAACAGCACCTGGTGACCAACGGTGCCAGCGAACTCATCGGGCAAATCTTTGGC
>JANOMD010000403.1:0-14922 GCA_031420135.1 Rhodoferax sp.
AAATTCGCGGCAACCGCGTGGCGATGATTTTTCAGGATCCGATGACCTCGCTCAACCCGTATTTGACGGTGGAGCGCCAGATGACCGAGGTACTGGAATTCCACAAGGGCATGACCCGCGCGCAAGCCCGTGCAGGCGCGCTGAAGGCGCTGGACGCTGTCAAAATCCCCGAGGCTGCGCGCCGCCTCGGTCAGTACCCGCATGAGTTTTCGGGCGGCATGCGCCAGCGCGTGATGATCGCCATGGCCCTTTTGTGCGAGCCGGATGTGCTGATTGCCGATGAGCCCACCACCGCGCTGGACGTGACGATTCAGGCGCAGATCATCTCCCTCTTGCGTGACTTGCAGCGCGACTTTGGCACGGCGATTGTGATGATCACGCATGACCTGGGCGTGGTCGCGGGCCTGTGCGACGAGGTGATCGTGCTCTACGGCGGCCGCATCATGGAGCAGGGCACTGCTGAATCGATTTTTTACCGACCCAGCCACCCCTACACCGTGGGCTTGCTCGGTGCCGTGCCGCGCCTGGAGGCACTTGACCAGGCGCTGGTGGCTATCCCCGGCGTGCCGCCCAACATGTCGCGGCTGCCGCCTGGTTGCCCGTTCAGCGAGCGATGCAATTTTGTGATGGCGCAATGCCGCAGCGCAATGCCGCCGCTGGTCGCCACGCGTACCGTCGGTGAAGAGGCGTCTGACGTGCTGCGTGCCTGTTTCAAAAGCCCCGCCGAGGTATCGCAAGGCACCCACAAGCCCGTGGCGCTGGAGGCAGTCGCATGAGCGCGCAACCCCTTTTGTCGCCTCTGTTGTCGGTGCGCGACCTGAAAGTCCACTTCAACCTGGCCAGCGAATCGCTGCTGCCGTGGGTGCCAGCGCGGGTGCTCAAGGCGGTGGATGGCGTGTCGTTTGACATCATGCCCGGTGAAACGTTGGGCATCGTGGGCGAGTCCGGCTGTGGCAAATCGACCTTGGCGCGTGGTTTGCTCAACCTGATACCCGCCACCTCGGGCAGCATCGTCTGGCAAGGCCAGGTATTGCACAGCCGTGACAAGGATGCCTGGCAGTTATTGCGCAAAAGCGTACAGATGGTCTTTCAGGACCCGCTGGCGTCGCTGGATCCGCGCATGACGGTCGGGCGCATCATTGCCGAGCCTCTGAAAACTCATTACCCCGACATGCCGATGCCTGAGGTCATGCACAAAGTGCGCGCGATGATGGCGCGGGTTGGCCTGACCGAGCAGCAGATCAACCGCTACCCGCATGAGTTCTCGGGCGGGCAGTGCCAGCGCATCGGCATCGCCCGGGCGTTGGTGCTGCAACCCAAACTGGTGATTTGCGACGAGCCAGTGTCGGCGCTGGATGTGTCAATCCAGGCGCAGATCATCAACCTGCTCAAGCAACTGCAAGGCGAAATGGGACTGGCCCTGGTGTTCATCGCCCACGACCTGGCCGTGGTGAAACACATCAGCCAGCGCATCATGGTGATGTACCTCGGTCACGTGATGGAACTGGCCCAAAAAGATGCGCTGTATGCCGATCCGAGGCACCCCTACACGCAGGCGCTGCTCTCGGCCATACCCGTGCCCGACCCCAAGCGCGAGCGCAACAAAACCGTGCAGATTCTCCAGGGCGACCTGCCATCGCCGATCAACCCGCCGTCGGGCTGCACGTTTCGCACGCGCTGCCCGCTGGCCGAGGCGCGCTGCGCAGAGCAAACCCCCGAACTGCGCGCGCTGAACTGCGAGACCCAGGTCGCCTGCCTGGTGGTTTGAGGCAGGTCAGCATCAAGTTGGCACTAGCGCCACCCAGTGATCCGCGGTTTGCGCGAGCTGCCTGATCCTGATGAAGGCCCGGTTGAGGCGCAATGAATTGGTATTTTTTTTGGTCAAAAATTAACTTACAGGTTAATATTTGATGTTTTGAGGCCGGGTTTTCACAAAAAATCGATTAAATAGGGCTCTAGCTCTCGTATTATATATATAGTTTGCTATATAAAATGTATCAACTGCATGCCGTCGGGAGGCATGTCATTGCAAGCGCCTGCCTGGTTGAATTTCCTCTCCACTGGGCCTTGAGGACGAGATGCGTCTGGTCTCCAAATAGAGCCCGCATCGGCTTGCTTGCCTGCGACCGACCGGTTCAGTCGCTGATGTCGATCTTGTAGCCGAAGCCGCGCACGGTACGTATCAGCGACGGGTCGAACCCTTCATCGATCTTGACCCGAAGTCGCCGGATGTAGACATCGACCACATTGGTCAGCGGATCCTCGGAAGCGCCCCACACATTGGCAAGAATGCGCTCACGGCTGAAGACGCGCTGCGGTGCACTGAGCAGCAATTCAAGCACAGCCAGCTCTTTGGCGGTGAGCTCAATGCGTTTGCCAGCGCGATGGACCTGCATCTTGTCGCGGTCCAGCATCAGATCGGCCAGCACCAGACTTGTCGGCGGTTTGGCAGCGCCGCCCGAGTCTGCGCGACGGCGCAACGCCTCCATGCGAGCCAGCAGTTCCTCAAAAGCGAAAGGCTTGACGAGGTAGTCATCGGCACCTACGCGCAGCCCCTGGACCCGGTCAGTCAACGCGCCCATGGCGGTCAGCATGAGGATGGGGGTCATCACGCGGCCGACACGCAGCGCCTGGGTGATTTCAATGCCGTTCAGGCCAGGCAGCATCCAGTCAAGAATGATCAGCGCGTAGTCGCCCGACCGCGCCAGCTCCAGCCCCTTGGTCCCGTTGCGTGCGAGGGTTATCGTGTAGCCTTCAGCCTTCAATCCACGCACAAGAAAATCAGCAACCCGCGGATCGTCTTCCACCACCAAAACATTCATGAAATCGTTTCCAGCGTGACCGAAGCGACCGTGCCAAGCCCGGGTTTGCTTTGAAGGTTGACCTGTGTGCCGTGCGACTTGGCGATCATCTGCGCAATCGCCAGGCCCAGGCCGACACCGCCGGCGCGATGTTCGCGCGCAACGGCCGAACGGTAGAAGCGGTCGAACACCCGGTTCAGGTCCTGGGCGGGAATGCCGATGCCTGCGTCTTGCACGGTGTAGTGGCAGCCTGCCGCATCGAACCTGGCCGACATCTGGACCACCTGACCGGGGCGCGAATAGCCGATCGCGTTGTCGAGCAGGATCATCAACATCTGTCGCAGGCGACTGGAGTCGGCCATCACCTGGCGCGGCGCCGCCGAGGCCCCAGCCGCTTCTTCGGCGACCTGGAATTGCACCGTGACGCCTGCCTTGGTTGCAAGGCCTTCCATCAATTTCACCACCTCGTCGAGTGGCTGTATTGGGTCAATAGGTGCGAGCTTGAGATGCAGTTGGTCGCCCTCGGCCCGGGCCAGTGTCAACAGGTCATCCAGTGCCTGACCCAACTGGACCGATGTAGCGACGATGCGCTTCAAGCTTTCGCGGTAGTCATCAATCGACAAGTGACGGCCGCGCAGCGTGACCTCCGCCTCGCCCCGCAGCGCCGTGGCAGGCGTGCGAAGCTCATGGCTGATGTCGGCAAAAAACGCCTGGCGCTGCGCATCGGCCGCGCGCAAGGTCGCGTTCGCCTGCTCGAGCTCCCGCGTTCGGCTTTCAATGGCAGCTTCCAGCCGGGCCTTGCCCTCATTGGCCTGCAGCCGCCGTTGCGCCAACTCCTGAGTCATCTCGTTGAACCGGCCGGCCACCTGCCCGAACTCGTCAGGGCTGCGCACCGGAATCCGGCTTTCCAGGTCACCCTGGCGCACCGCCTTTGCACCCGTCATTAGGTCTGCCAGCGGAGCCCGGATACGTCGATTGAGGTACCAGGCCGAAAACGCCGCCATGAACAGTGCGGAAATGGCTGCCTCGGCAGTCCAGAGCTGCGCCTGCGCCAGTGCTTTTTCGGCTGCCTCACTGGCCGCAGCCGCATCCACCTTCTCCTCTTCAATCGCACGCTGGATCAGGCGGCGCAGGTCAACGCCCTCCTGCATGTCGAACACCCGTATGACCTCGGTCCACACCTGGCCCGTGCCAGCGCTTGGCGGCAACCTCTGCAGGGTATCGAGCCGAACCTTGTGTTGGGCAAAGTTGCGCTCAAGCGCCGAAATCGTTTCAAGGCGGTCAACGCGCGCGCGCGACGGTTCCACCTCCCTGAGCAGCAGCTGCTCGCGCACTGTGTCCTCGCGCAAGCCTTTCAAAGTCGCCTGCATTTGCTTGAACAGGCGCTCCCGCGTCGCCGTATCCGGGTCACCAGTGAGCAGCGACTGGGCCATCCAGACTTTCAGGCGCTGCTTGTCTGCGGCCAGCTCGGTGAATCCGCTGAGCAGTTGGTTGACCAACTCAGACCGCTCCACATGAAAAGTTGCCACCCGAGTGGACCAGTAGGCTGTGCCACCCTGTACCAGTGCCAGCACCACCAGCAACACGAGTGACAGGGTCAGCGCATGGGTCAGGCGAAGTCGGATCATCGGAGGCCGATGGTAACCCCGGCCACCAGAATTGCGGAGCCGGGGTCGGTGGCTTTTGAGTTCAGGTCGTGAAGAATTCGACTTGCCCGTCGTCGAGGTCGTAACGCGCACCAACCACCTTGACCTTGCCGGCTTTGATCGGATTCATCATCACCGGCTCGGAATTTCGAATCCGGGTCACCACCCGATTAATGTTCTCGCGCACGGCGGCGTCGAGCAGCGCTTCGCCCGTCAACCCTTTTGATCGGGCCAACAGCGCCGCTGGCAGAATCGGCTCGATCATCTGGTTCAGACTGCCTGGAAAAACGGTGTTCTTCTCGACGACAGACAGGGCCGCGTCAACCGCGCCGCAGCGCTCATGACCCAACACGACAACCAGAGGCACACCCAGCACCGCAATCGCATATTCAATGCTGCCCAGCGCCACCGTGTCAACCGTGTTGCCGGCATTGCGCACGATGAAAAGCTCACCCAGACCGCGACCAAATAATACTTCTGGCGGCACGCGGCTGTCAGAACACGAGACCAGCACAGCGAAAGGGGTCTGCCCGCGCGCGATCGCAAGTCGGCGGTCCCGGCCTTGCACCGCTCGCACGGGGCTGTCGGACAAAAATTTGGCATTGCCCTCTTTCAATGTGGCGAGCGCCTGGTCGGCTGTCATGGACGTTGTCTTGCCGTCAGCCGCGAATACCTGGGGTGCCGCAATAGTCGCGGCCAAGCCCATTGAGCCGCAGCATGCGCTGCGGAAAAAGGAGCGTCGGGAGTTGATGTTTGAAGTCATGAATTTCCTCGTATCAGGGTGTAGTTAAGGTTTGAACTGATGTTTTCGTGGCACCTGAACAGTTTCCTTGCGGCCTGATCACAAACGCACCACAAACGCACGCGTCAAGTCGCTTAGTTTCAGCGCCTGACATGAATGCCACGCCGGTCGCCGGATGAACAAGCCCTTGCATTGAAATGAACGGCAGATGAACGACACGCCCTGCCGCCAGTCTGAATGCGCGACCAAACGATTAATTTACCCAATTTGGGTATATGAAACGCCAAAACACCTTCAAAAACCAGAAAAGTCTATAGAATAGCCTTTCAGCTCTTGTATTATATAGGTAGTTAGCTATTTAAAAGATAGCTAATTCAATCCAGCTCTAACCTGCGGGAATCCGCCTTTTTTCCGGGATAATCGACTCCTCTACTGGGACAGACCAGCGACACGTTGACCTTGTCGCTGCTCTGTCCCAGCCATTTTGAACACTGACGTTTCCGATATTTGAACCTGTATGGCCACCATTCCCATCACCAAGCGCGGCTCTGAAAAGCTCAAGGCCGAGTTGCACAAGCTCAAAACCGTGGAGCGCCCGTGGGTGATCGGCGCGATTGCCGAGGCCCGCGCGCAGGGCGATTTGAGCGAAAACGCCGAGTACGAGGCCGCCAAAGACCGCCAGGGCTTTATCGAAGGGCGCATTCAGGAAATCGAAGGCAAGCTGTCGGCCTGCCAGATCATTGACCCGGCTGACCTGCACGCCGATGGCAAAGTGGTGTTTGGCGCCACCGTAGAGCTTGAAGACGAAGGCTCGGGCGCCAAAGTCAAATACCAAATCGTCGGTGAAGACGAGGCCGACCTGAAGCTGGGGCTCATCAACATCGGCTCGCCGATTGCGCGGGCGCTGATTGGCAAGCTGGAGGGTGACACCGCCGAGGTTCAGGCCCCAGGCGGCATCAAGCACTATGAGGTGGTGAAGGTCAGCTACGTCTGACTGCGTTTTTTAATGCTGACCTGCTTGGGCTTGGCGCGTTTGACTTCACCGCCCTGAGTAAGGCGCTGGTTGCCCAACACGCGCAGGGTTTTGACTTCGGGGCGCTGGCCGCCGCGTTTGCTGTATTTCAGCACCTTGAAATCACGCGGACCGGGCATGCGGTCTTCGTCCTTTTCGGCGCGTTCTTTCTCAGGGATTGGGCGCCACAACACCAGCAGTTTGCCGATGTGCTGGATCGGGGCGGCGCCAAGTTCGTCAGCCAGGGTTTGAAACATGATTTCACGCGCGGCCCGGTCGTCGGAAAACACCCGCACCTTGATCAGGCCATGGGCATTGAGCGCCTGTTCGGTTTCTTTTTTGACGGCATCGGTCAGGCCGTCGCCACCAATCATGACGACCGGGTCCAGGTGATGGGCTGCGGCGCGGTGGTCTTTGCGGTCGGCGGAGTTCAGTTGTATCTGGGGCATGACGCTATTATCGGTCTGAATGGCAAGCAAAGACGTTAAAACCAGCAGCAGCAGCAGCAAAGGCAGCAAGGTCAACCGGGCCTGGATCAATGACCACGTCAACGACCCGTACGTCCGGCTGGCCAAGCACGAGGGCTACCGTGCCCGCGCGGCCTACAAGCTCAAGGAGATCGACGAGTCCTTCAAGCTGATCAAGCCGGGCCAACTGGTGGTGGACTTGGGCTCCACGCCCGGTGCCTGGAGCCAGTACCTGCGCCGAAAAATGAGCGCCAAGACCAGCGCGGGCCATGTGGATGCGGCGGGTGGGGCGGGCGAACTCAATGGCCGCATCATCGCGATGGACATCCTGCCGATGGAGCCAGTCGACAGCGTGGTGTTTTTGCAGGGCGATATCCGCGAAGGCGAGGTGCTGGCCGAGCTGGCCGCGCTCTTGGGCGGTCGCCTGGCCGACGTGGTGGTGTCCGACATGGCACCCAACCTGTCGGGCATTCATTCGGCAGACGCTGCACGGGTGGAGCATTTGATTGAGCTGGCCATCGACTTCTGCCAGCAGCACATGAAACCGCAGGGCACGCTGGTTGCCAAGGTGTTTCACGGCAGCGGCTATGACGACCTGGTAAAGCTGTTCAAGGCGGCGTTCAAGGTGGTCAAGCCGGTCAAACCCAAGGCCTCGCGAGACAAGTCGACCGAAACCTTTCTGGTTGGCGTGGGCCTTAAAGGCGCCTGAAATCCGCATGCAATGGAGGTGAATCGAGACGAAACACCTGAAATCCCTTGTTGCCGCTGTGGCTGAAAGCTGCAATTTACCGGGATAGACGCCTTGAAACGCCTAAAATGGGTCTTACGTATGCCTAGTCTTCTTTTTTGCGTCCGCACTGGAGCCCCGTTTGAATAATCAGTGGTTTTCTAAAATTGCCGTCTGGATGGTGATCGCACTTGTGCTGTTCACCGTGTTTAAACAGTTCGATACCCGCGGCGCTGCGGGGTCGAACATGATGGGTTACTCCGATTTTCTGGAGGAAGTTCGCGCTAAACGAATCAAAAGCGCCGTGATTCCCGAAGGAAGCTACGGTGGTGAGATTTTGGGAATCACCAACGACGACAAAAAAGTTCGAACCACAGCCACATCGCTCGACCGTGGCTTGGTCAATGACCTGATCGCCAACGGCGTGAAGTTCGATGTCAAGGCACGCGAAGAAGGTTCACTTTTGATGACGCTGCTGGTCAGCTGGGGCCCGATGCTGTTGTTGATTGGCGTGTGGGTTTATTTCATGCGCCAGATGCAGGGCGGCGGCAAAGGCGGGGCATTCAGCTTCGGCAAGAGCAAAGCCCGCATGATGGATGAAAGCACCAACCAGATCACCTTTGCCGACGTTGCTGGCTGCGACGAAGCCAAGGAAGAGGTCAAGGAAGTGGTTGATTTCCTGAAAGACCCGGCCAAATTCCAGAAGCTTGGTGGCCGCATCCCGCGGGGCTTGCTTTTGGTAGGGCCCCCCGGCACCGGCAAGACCTTGCTGGCCAAGGGCATTGCCGGCGAAGCGAAAGTGCCGTTCTTTTCGATTTCAGGTTCTGACTTTGTTGAAATGTTTGTCGGCGTGGGCGCGGCCCGGGTGCGCGACATGTTCGACAACGCGAAGAAAAACGCACCGTGCATTATTTTTATCGACGAGATTGACGCGGTAGGCCGCCAGCGTGGTGCCGGTTTGGGCGGTGGCAACGACGAGCGCGAGCAGACGCTGAACCAGATGCTGGTCGAGATGGACGGTTTTGAGACCAACGTCGGCGTGATCGTGGTGGCTGCCACCAATCGGCCGGATATTCTGGATTCGGCCTTGTTGCGCCCTGGCCGGTTTGACCGCCAGGTGTATGTGACGCTGCCCGACATTCGGGGCCGCGAGCAAATTTTGAACGTTCATATGCGCAAGGTGCCGTTGGGCCAGGATGTGAACCCAAGCGTGATCGCGCGCGGCACGCCCGGCATGTCGGGTGCCGATTTGGCCAACCTGTGCAATGAAGCCGCACTGATGGCCGCACGGCGCAACGCACGCGTCGTGGAAATGCAGGACTTCGAAAAGGCAAAGGACAAAATCTACCTCGGGCCTGAGCGCAAGAGCATGGTCATGACCGAAGAGGACAAGCGCGCCACCGCCTACCACGAGTCTGGTCACGCCGTGGTAGCCGAGACGCTGCATGGCACTGACCCGGTGCACAAGGTCACCATCATCCCGCGTGGGCGCGCACTGGGCGTGACCTGGCAGTTGCCCGAGCGCGACAAGTACAGCCTTTATTTCGACCAGATGCTCAATGAAATCAGCATCCTGTTTGGCGGACGTATTGCCGAGGACCTGTTTGTCAAGAAAATATCGACCGGTGCTTCCAACGACTACGAACGCGCCACCAAAATTGCCCGTGACATGGTCACCCGCTACGGCATGAGCGACGTGATGGGCCCAATGGTCTATGCGGAGAACGAAGGCGAAGTGTTTCTGGGGCGCAGCGTCACCAAAACGACCAGCATCAGCGAGAACACGCAGCAAAAGGTGGATGGTGAAATCCGCAGAATCCTTGACGAGCAGTACGCCGTGTCGCAGAAAATTCTGGAATCCAGCCGCGACAAGATTGAGGCCATGACTGCAGCCTTGATGAAGTGGGAAACCATTGACCGGGAGCAGATTCAGGACATCATGGCCGGCAAGGAGCCACGTCCACCGAAAGACTGGACTCCCCGCACGCCACCGAACCAGGGTGATGGCTCAGGCGGCACGCCGGTTGTGGTGCCGATTCCGGCACCAACGGCGGCTTGAAAGCGGCAATAGTCAACAAAAAAGGGGCTGGTTGCCCCTTTTTCAATAGGTCCTTGCGGCGTGCGGTGCCGAGTCGACGGCATAATTTTCTCACCCGTCAACTCCCTGCACTGCGCTAGAAACTCTCTCATGATCTGGCAAACCACCCGTTTCAAGATAGCTCTGGACAGCCCCAAGGTGATGGGCATTGTCAACGTGACGCCGGACTCGTTTTCCGATGGTGGCCAGTTCGAGTCGACCCAGGCAGCTTTGGCGCATTGTGAAGTCCTGCTCAGTGCCGGAGTCGATATTCTGGACATCGGTGGCGAGTCGTCGCGCCCCGGTGCCATGCCATTGGCTCTGGACGAAGAACTGGCACGCGTGTTGCCGGTCGTGGCCGGTGCGGTCTCTTTGGGGGTTCCGGTTTCAGTGGACACCTGCAAGCCCGAAGTCATGCAGGCCGTGCTGGATATGGGGGCAGACATCATCAACGACATTCATGGGCTGCAAGGGCAGGGGGAAGCACCGAATGCAAGATCTGCCTTGCAGGTCGTGCGCCTCCATCCTGACTGCGGCTTGTGTGTGATGCACATGCACCGCGACCCGCAAAGCATGCAGGTTCAACCTATGCTGGGCGATGTAGTGGCGCAGATACTTGCGTTTTGGGCGCAAATCACGCAGCAGCTTCGTACGCTGGGCATTGATGCAGCGCGCATCGTCGTTGACCCCGGCATTGGTTTTGGCAAGACCATGCAACAGAACTTTGAACTGCTGTCGCGTCAGCGAGAATTGCTGGCTGCGGGATATCCGTTGCTGCTGGGATGGTCGCGAAAATCGTCGCTGGCGCAGGCAATCAGCGCGTCGCTGTCTACCATCGCCTCGCTCGACATTCGGGATCGCATGGTGCCCAGCGTGACAGCCGCGATACTGGCAGTGCAGCGCGGCGCCAGCATTGTGCGCGTGCATGATGTGCGGGAGACGGTGCAGGCGCTGGCGGTGCTGGACCGAGCGCGTGAGGATTCTGCGCGCGGGGTGCGTGGTTGATCGGAGTTGCAGCAATGGCCGCGATGACCGGTGTGAGCAGATGGTAAAGATCTAAAACTAGATGGCGATGCCTTAAAGGCAGTGAAAAAAAAGATGACAAGAAAGTACTTTGGCACCGATGGCATTCGCGGCACAGTGGGGCAGAGCCCGATCACGCCGGATTTTGTGCTGCGGCTGGCACACGCTGTCGGGCGAGTGCTCAAACAGACTGAGACGCGGCCCACCGTGTTGATCGGCAAAGACACCCGCATATCGGGCTACATGCTGGAGAGCGCGCTGGAGAGCGGCTTCAATTCGGCGGGGGTGGATGTCGTCCTGCTGGGGCCCCTGCCAACGCCCGGCGTCGCCTACCTGACCCGCGCCCAGCGCGCGTCGCTGGGGGTGGTCATCAGTGCCAGCCACAACCCGTTTGAAGACAACGGCATCAAATTTTTCAGTGCGCAAGGCACTAAATTGCCCGATGTCTGGGAGCTTGCGGTTGAGGCTGCGCTGGACCAGGCCCCGGTGTGGGCCGATTCTGCCAACCTGGGACGTGCCCGCAGGATGGATGACGCGCCGGGGCGCTACATCGAGTTCTGCAAAAGCACCTTCCCGGTGGATCTGACGCTCAAGGGCATCAAGATTGTGGTGGATGGGGCGCACGGCGCGGCTTATCAGGTGGCGCCCAAAGTGTTTCATGAATTGGGCGCAGAGGTCATCGCCATCGGCTGCGCGCCAGACGGCCTGAATATCAACCTGGGCGTGGGTGCCACACACCCGCAGGCTTTGGTCGATGCGGTGCGGCTGAACCAGGCCGACTTTGGCATTGCGCTGGATGGTGATGCGGACCGCCTTCAGGTGGTTGACGCGGACGGTCGACTGTTCAATGGCGACGAAATTCTGTACCTGATGGTCAAGGAACGCCTATCGCGTGGTGGCAAGTCGGGCAGCCAGCGTGCAGGCGATGCCGTGCCCGGCGTGGTGGGCACCCTGATGACCAACATGGCGGTTGAACTGGCTTTGAAAGCCAAAGGCGTTGCGCTGGTGCGCGCCAACGTCGGCGACCGCTATGTGCTTGAAGAGATGGAGCGGCGCGGCTGGATGCTCGGCGGCGAGGGTTCCGGCCACCTGCTGGCCCTTGACAAGCACACCACCGGCGATGGTCTGGTGTCGGCGTTGCAGGTATTGCAAGCTTGCATCCGCACTGGCCAAACGCTGGCCCAACTGTTGGCCGATGTCACGCTGTTCCCACAGATTCTGATCAACGTGCGTGTTACGCCGGGGCAGGATTGGAAAGCCAACACCAAATTGGCGACAGAGACCAGGGCAGTTGAGACGGAACTGAATGGCACCGGCCGCGTGCTGATTCGCGCCAGTGGCACCGAACCGCTGGTGCGTGTCATGGTGGAGGCGCGCGACGCGGCGCAGGCCCAGGCCTGTGCCCAACGCATTGCCAACTGTCTACAGATTGAGACCCAGCCATGAGTTTGAACAACTTGAAACCAACACCGCCCGACACGCCGGGCCAGGTTGCCGTCTTCCTGGCCGATTACGCAAACCCAACGCACGCCAGCGCTCTGGTCAGTCTGCTCGATGCCTACGCCAAAGACCCGATGGGCGGTGGCGAAGGCTTGGGTGACTATGCCAAAGCCAACTTGGTGGCAAGCCTCGCAGCCAGGTCGCAGGCGTTCAGCGTTTTGGCCGTAGTCGATGACAAGCCCGTGGGTCTGGTGAACTGCCTGGAAGGTTTTTCAACCTTCGCCTGCAAGCCGCTGGTGAATGTGCATGATGTTGCGGTACTGGCCGACTATCGGGGCCGGGGCATTGGCGACAAAATGCTGCGTTTTTGTGAGGCGCTGTCGCGTGATCGTGGCGCCTGCAAAATGACGCTGGAGGTCCTGCAAAGCAACCTGGGTGCGGTGCGCGTGTACCAGCGCTTCGGCTTTGCGAGCTACCAGCTTGGAACGACGACGGGGCAGGCCCATTTCATGCAGAAATGGCTCAAGTAACTCCCAGTATCTGGCACGCCTTGCGCCACCGCCAGTTTCGGGCTCTGTGGCTCAGTGGTGGTGTGTATTTCATTGGCAACGCCATGCAGGCCATGGCAGCCGCATGGCTGATGGTGGAGCTGACGGGGTCGTCGTTTCTGGCGGCGCTGGTGCAGACTGCGGTGTTTCTACCGATGTTCCTGCTGTCACTGCCGGCTGGCGTCTGGGCTGACCTTACCGACCGGCGGCGTCTGATCCTGGTGGCACTGGCAGTGCAGGCCGCCACAGGAACCCTGTTGACCGTTTTGCTGCTGGCGGGCGTGGCGGGCCCGGCCACGGTCCTGTTTTTGATCTTTGTGTCCGGTTGCTGTACCGCCTTGCTGTCGCCCGCGTGGAATTCAACCGTGAGCGACTCCATCCCGCGCGACGAGCTGCCGCAAGCCATCACGGTGGTGTCCATCGCCTACAACGCCGCCCGCGCTTTGGGGCCCACATTGGCCGGCGGGGTGTATGCGCTGGCGGGCGGTTCATGGAACTTTGCCATCGCCGTGGTCAGCACCCTCGTCATGATTCAGGCCATTCGCCTGTGGCCACCCAAGGCACATCCGCCGTCGCGCTTGCCGCCCGAACGGCTGTGGGGCGGCATGCTCAGCGCGTTGCGCTTTGCCTGGCATTCACACACCGTGCTGGCCCAACTGGTGCGCACGACGGCGTTTGCGGTGGCGGGTTCAGCGCTGTGGGCGCTGTTGCCGGTGATTGGCCAGCGCCAGCTCGGCCTGGGAGCCGCCGGGTTCGGCCTTTTGATGGGTTGCCTGGGCGCGGGAGCGGTGGCGGCGGGTCTGGTGATTGGTCGCGTGCGGGCGAGGGTCGGGCTGGAGCGGCTGGTGACTGGCTGCTGCGTCATGTTTGCTGCAGCGATGTTGATTGCCGCATTCGCAAGGTGGCCCATCCTGGTGTATGTGGCGCTGTTTTTCGGCGGGGCGGCCTGGAGCTCGGTGATGTCCACCTTCAACACGGCCACGCAAACCAGCGTACCGCCCTGGGTTCGTGCGCGTGCGGTTGCCATGCACACCATCAGCGCCCTGGGTTCGGTGGCGCTGGGCTCGGCGCTTTGGGGCGCGGTGTCGGACCTGATAGGGCTTCCATTCGCCTTGTCGGCGGCCGCTGTTGCCATGATGGCAGGTTTGCTCCTGGCCAAGCCCTTTCCGCTGCGGATGGGTGACATGCAGGACGTGACGCAGGCCATACCCGGCGATGAGCTGCTGTTCATCACCAATGAACCGGCCCCCGAAGCCGGCCCGGTCGCGGTCGAGATTGCCTACCGCATCGATGTTGCAAGCAACGCCGAATTTCTGGAAGCCATCAGCCAAATGCGTGCGCCACGCAGGCGCGATGGTGCCACATTTTGGCGCGCCTACAGCGACTTGGCGGACCCCTCACGCTTTGTGGAGCGATTCATCGTGGCGTCATGGGCGGGCTACCTGCATCAACGCGCCCGCTCCACCCTGGCAGACCAGGAGCTTGAAGCGCAAGTGCGTGCATTTCAATTAGAGGGTGTGCCCGTCACGACGCAGCACTATCTCGCCGAGCGTTAACCGTCCTTACCAGGTGTTGCGAAGCTCCCGCAGCTTCATGAACACGGTTTTGGCATCGGGCGCTTCGTCCATTTCTGGAAAGCTCTCCCGCAGCTTGGCGATCACGGCTGCGCTGGTCAACCGGAAAAAAGTGTTGTGCTGCTTTTCCTGCCCCAGGCTGGTGACCACGGATTGGGCCGGGTCGTGCCCGGTCACGCCCGGCAGAAGGGCTTTGGCGGCGGCGTTGTCCGGCTCGCGCGCCAGCGTGAATTTCAGGTTGGTTTCAATGTAGTCGTGCCCCGGATAGACCAGCGTATTGTCGGGAAGCCGGGACAATTGGCCGGCAAACGTTGCGTAAAGGTCGTGGACGCTGCCACCGTTGTGGACATTGCCTGCGCCTGCGTTGAACAGCGTGTCGCCCGAAAACAGCGCAGGCTGCTCGGTGTGCGAGCGCAGGCAGATATGGCACATCGTGTGACCCGGCGTGTCCAGGCATTCAAGCTCCACCGTTTTGCCAACCTTGATGATGTCGCCGGCCTGCACGCCCCGGTGCATGCCCGCGATCTTGCCTCCCGCCTTGTGGTGCGCAATCACCTTCGCCCCGGTAGCAGCCACCACGGCGTCGTTGCCGCCGATGTGGTCATGGTGCTCGTGGGTGTTGAGAATCTGCGTGATCTGCCAGCCTTTGACTTTGGCGGTTGCCAGCGTTTTTTCGGAATCCAGCGGGTCAATCGCCAATGCCTCACCGGTCTCGGGGCAAGCAATCAGGTAATTGAAATTTCGGTAGGCGTTGCCAGTCCAGATGCGCTCGACGATCATTGAGGTTTCCTGCGGTACGCGGTTGGTTCAAAAGTGTCACTTGATTGTGACGGAAATCTGAATCGATGCGTACCACGCGGCAATG
>JANOMD010000404.1:0-22074 GCA_031420135.1 Rhodoferax sp.
CCCGTGGCCCAGGATCAGCTCGGTCGAGCGGCCCCCGATGTCCAGCACCAGCCGCCGCTCGGCCGAGGGCGGCAGCATGTGGGCCACCCCTTGGTAAATGAGGCGGGCTTCTTCGCGGCCCGAGATCACGTCAATCGGGAACCCCAGCACTTTATTGGCACGCGTCAGAAACTCGTCGCGGTTGCGCGCTTCACGCAGGGTCTGCGTGGCCACCGCACGCACTTCAGATTTTTTGAAACCCGCCAGCCGCTCGCCAAAGCGGGCCAGACAGTCCAGGCCGCGCTGGATGGCGTCGGGCGTGAGGTTGCGGCCTTCGTCCAGCCCGCCGCCCTGGCGCACGGTTTCTTTCAGGTACTCGGTGCGAAAGAACTGGCCATGGTCTACGTAGCCAATTTCAAGGCGAAAGCTGTTGGATCCCAAATCTACGGCGGCAAGGCGGGTCGGATGAGGCATCGGCGGGTGAAGGTAGTTTTTGGTGGCGCCAGAGCATAGCACTGGCGCCACCGGTGCAAATCATGGGAGAAAAGCGTTGATTTGCAAGAAGTTAAAAAGTTAACTTGGGAGTTAATTTAGTGTAAAAATTGTCAAACTGCGACGAATAGGATCGATGAAATGGAAAAGCGGGCACTTTTTAAAGTGTATTTGAGAAAACTTGATATCGCCGGTGATATTCAATTATGGTAATTCATTTCAACCAGGCGCAGATGCAAGTTTCCAGTTTTGCAGTACCTGGTTTACCGCCGCCAAAAACGCCGGTTCCAGCGTCAAAATCAGCGGCACCGCCAGAGCGCCTGGGCAGGATTGCCACAGCTTTATGGCGTCCTTCTCGGTGCAAAGCAGCGCCAGGCTTGGGTCAAAGGGGTTTGACCAGCCGTTGAAGTCGAAATGGTCGGGCAGGGCAGCGGTGTGCGCCAGCGTCAATCCCTGGTCGCGCAGCATCACAAAAAAACCTTCGGGTTGTGCAATGGCGGCAACGGCTGCAACCGGTTTGTCGCGCAGGCTGCTCAATTCAATGCTGCTGCCGTCAGCGCGCCTGGCATGGGCGGCCAAGGTGCGCCATGCGGTATAGCCTGTCTTGAACGCAGGTTGGCGGCCGGTGTGCAATATCAGCGTTTCGACGGGCGGCCGCAGCAGTCCGCCATCGCGGCTCGCAGTGGCTTGACTGGTGATCGGTTGCCTCGGCCACGGCTCGCGAAGCGGCCCGGCGGGCAGCAAAAACCCGTTGCCAACACCGCGGTCGTCAAACACGCAAATCTCCAGGTCGCGCTGCAGCGCATGGTGCTGCAGGCCGTCGTCGCACACGATCAATTGCGTTTCGGGGTACTTGGCCAGCAGTGCCTTGGCAGCTTCAACCCGCAAGTGGGCTACAAAAACCGCAGCGTCAGTTGACGCCTTGATCATTGCCGGCTCATCGCCAACCAGTTTCGCCGGGCTGTGCGGCAGCACTTCGCGGCAGTCGCTTGTACTGCGACCATAGCCGCGTGACACCACCCCCACCTTCAAGCCGCGCTGTTGCAGATGCGTCACCAGCGCCATCACCACTGGCGTTTTGCCCGCGCCCCCCGCCACCACGTTGCCGACCACGATCACGCGGGCGGACACGCGCCAGGTCTCCTGCAGGCCTTCTCGGAATTGCCAGCGAATGCCGCGTACAGCCAACCCGTACCCAAGCGACACCGGCCACAACAGCCAGGCCAGCAGGCCGCGATGCGTCCAGGCTTTCGTCAGCGTGGTTTGAATCCAGGGATTCGGGCTGGTTTGCCGCCCGTGGGCCAGCCGACCCGGCATGGGCTTATTTCTTGGTGTCCGCAGCCGGCACCTGAGCGGCACCTTGCGCGGCACCTTGCGTTGAGGACTGCGTGGCAAACGTGATTTGCGAAAGCCCGCTGCGCCGCGCAGCCTCCATCACGGTAACGACGGCCTGGTGCCGCGCGCTGGCATCAGCGCTGATCACCACGACGCTGTCTTTGCCGGCTTTGGCACCCTCCAGCATGGCGGCCGACAATTCCTCGGTACTGCGCCCGCGCACCGGTACCCGGTTCACCCCGTAATTGCCATCACTGCTTACCGTGACGATCAATTCCTTCGGGTAATCGCGCTGCGCGTCAGTGTCTGCGACCGGGAGCTTGAGCTGCAACTCGGTGAACTTGCTGTAGGTGGTGGACAGCATTAGAAAGATCAGCACCACAAGCAGTACGTCGATGAACGGGATCAGGTTGATCTCGGGCTCTTCTTTCACCCGCGGCCGAAAGTTCATGTCCGTCTAATCATGTTCAAGTGCCGCACCAGGCGCTCGGAGGCCAGTTCAAGCGTCATCAGGTACTCGTCCACGCGGGCACGGAAATAGCGCCAGAAAATCAGCGACGGAATGGCAATGATCAAACCGAAGGCGGTGTTGTACAGCGCCACGGAGATGCCGTGCGCCAATTGCGCCGGGTTGCCGCCGGTGGTGCCACTGGCGGGCGACTGCGAGCCAAAGATCTCGATCATGCCCACCACCGTGCCAAACAGCCCCATCAGCGGCGCGGCGGAGGCGATGGTAGCCAGCGCGTTCAGGTAACGCTCCAGCCGGTGCGCCACGACGCGCCCGGTGCCTTCCATGCTGGATCGCAAATCGGCCTCGCTGCAACGCGGGTTGGCATTCAGGGCCCGAAAGCCGCTGGCCAATACTTCGCCCAGCGCCGAATTTTTCTCCAGTTGGTTCACCACATCAATCGATGGAACGGTTTGGCGCGAAATGCTGATGGCTTCTTCGAGCAGTTTAGGTGGCGCTACCTTGGCCACCTTGAGGCTGATGAAGCGCTCGATGACCAGCGCCATGGCCAGGATGGAGCAGGCAACGAGAGGCCAGATCGGCCAGCCTGCGGCTTGTATGATTGAGAACAATGGGACTCTTTCGCAAGAATTTAAGTCTCCGCGATTATGGCCTAGCGGTGGATGGGTTCAACGCGAGCATGATCGATGCACGCACGAACAAATCGGTTCGAGCCGGATGAACCGGCCAGCCGCAGTTCAATTTGCAATCTCGCCCACAATTTCTGTGGATAACTTTGTGAAGAACTTGGCTGGAAAGTGCCGTCGACCCGCGTCAATTCACGCTTGTGACACACCGATGACAATTTGAGCAGATAAAAACCTAATGAAATCAATAGCTTGTCACGAAAAACCTTGGGTTTCAGAGGTTTTTCAAAGCTTTCGAAAAAACTGCATGGTCTGTGGAGCAATTGTCGTCGCCCGCACGTTCGCAAAGTGCGCCATTGCTGATGTTTGAACCTGCAGCCCCAGTCAATACGCCGCGAATCTGGCAAGTTGGCGCGCTATGCCGCGCCATTGCAGATGCGCTGGATGCGCGGTTCAACCCGGTTGCGGTGCGCGGCGAGATTGTTGGTTTTTCGCGTGCATCCAGCGGACATTGCTATTTCACGTTGAAGGACGAAACCGGGCAGGTTCGCTGCGCCATGTTCCGTCGTGCGGCACTATTGCTTGACTTTGCACCGCGTGACGGCGAGATGGTTGAAGTTCGCGGGCGGCTGGATGTTTATGGTCCGCGTGGCGACCTGCAGATGATCGTGGAGTCCTTGCGCCGGGCCGGGCAGGGCGCTATTTTTGAGCAGTTTTTGAGGTTCAAGGCGAAACTCGAGGCAGAAGGCCTGTTTGACGCCGGCCGCAAGCGTCCGTTGCGACTGATGCCGCGCGGCATTGGCGTGGTGACGTCATTGGGTGCAGCTGCCTTGCATGACGTCGTCACGGCCCTGCAACGGCGTGTGCCGCATATCCCGGTAGTTGTGGCGGCCGCCTCGGTGCAAGGTGCCAGTGCCCCGGCAGAATTGCGCCAGGCGTTGTTGGGGCTTTATCAATGGGCCGGGGAGCCTGGCACACCATCAGCCAAGGCGGGTGCCACGCAGATTGACGTGATTCTGCTGGTGCGCGGCGGTGGCTCGATGGACGACCTGGCCGCCTTCAACGACGAGGCCTTGGCCCGTTTGATCGCCGCCAGCCCGGTCCCGGTCATCAGTGGTGTGGGGCACGAGACCGACTTCACGATTGCCGATTTCGTTGCGGACCTGCGTGCACCAACCCCTACGGCTGCGGCCGAACTGGCAGTGCAACCCAGCCAAGGCTGGCTGGCCCTGCTTGAAAACACCAATGAGCGCTTGATGAGCGCCGTATTGCGCCACCTGGACACCCGACACCAGCGGCTTGACGCTGCCACCGCCCGGCTTGGGCGCCCGTCTCGCCTCACCGCCCGGGGCCGGGTGGCGCTTGCGACCAGCGGCCAACGCCTTCGGTCCAGCCTGCTGCATGGGCTGGCGCGAAAAAACGATGGTTTGCAGCGCCAAGCGCATGCCCTGCCGCAAAATCTGCAGCAGGGGCTGGCCCGCTGTGAGGAGCGGCTGGCCCGCTCTGCCATGCGCCTTGGCCTGCTCGACCCCAAGCTGGTGCTGCAGCGCGGCTACGCCTGGCTGGCCACAGCGGATGGACACACCGTAACCGGTGTTGCACAGGTGCGCAGTGGCCAGGCCTTGCAGGCAACGCTTGCCGATGGCACGCTTGACCTTGTGGTTGCAAGGCAAGGCAACCTGAGGTTCTGAAATCGTTTCTACAATCGTTTCTACAATCGTTTCTACAATCTGCGGTTCGGCAACGTCAAACGGCCCAATCCGCTGGCAGACAAGCCGCCCAATTTTCCAACCCCAACCACTTTAAAGGAAATCATGGAACATACCCTTCCCCCTCTGCCCTACGCCATTGACGCGCTGGCACCCAACTACTCCAAAGAGACGCTGGAATACCACCACGGCAAGCATCACAACGCCTATGTGACCAACCTCAACAACCTGCAAAAAGGGACCGAGTTTGAAAGCATGACGCTCGAAGAAATCATCAAAAAATCCAGCGGCGGCATCTACAACAACTCAGCGCAAATCTGGAACCACACGTTTTTCTGGAACTGCATGAAGCCTGCTGGCGGCGGCGACCCCACTGGCGCGCTGGCCGCTGCAATCAACGCCAAATGGGGCACTTTTGCCGCGTTCAAAGAAGCGTTTGTGAAGTCAGCGGTGGGGAATTTCGGTTCAGGATGGACCTGGCTGGTCAAGAAGCCGGACGGCTCGTTGGAGATCGTCAACACTGGCGCCGCCGGCACACCCCTGACGACGGCTGACAAAGCCTTGCTGACCGTGGACGTGTGGGAACACGCCTATTACATCGACTACCGCAATATGCGGCCTAAATTCGTCGAGACCTTCCTGTCGAATTTGGTCAACTGGGGTTTTGCAGAAAAGAACTTCGCCTGATGTAGCTTGCCGGGTCACCCGAGTCAATACCGATTGGGTGCCTTGTTGGGTGACCTGCCTGGCGCGGTCACCTATCGGGTGAACGCCTCGCCAGTCAACTTGGCACCCGCCTTGATCCCCTTTTTGGCGAACCAGCCCTGGTTCATTTCCAACACGTAGCGCACGGGCTTGGTCGAGCAATGTGGCGCCTCGGATTGGGGCTTCATATCGGCCAGGTTGACGATTTCGCCATCGTCGGCCACAAACGCCGCAGTCAGTGGAATCAGCGTGTTTTTCATCCAGAAACACTGCATGCCCGGCTGGTCAAACACAAACAGCATGCCTTCGGGTTGCGGCATTTCCTTGCGAAACATGAGCCCGATGGTGCGCTGCGCAGGCGTTGATGCGACTTGGGCCGTGATTTGATGCATGCCCGCAGAAAGCTTGGCGCGTTGCAGGTCCAGCTGCGGTGCGTCTTGCGCAAAAGCCGAGCCGACAAGCGCAGCGCTCAGGGCAATCAATGAGTTGACGAGGTATTTCATGGTCATGACTTGATTTTGAATGAAGTGGCTAAAACCTGAAATGAAATAAACCCCAAGTTTAATAAACCCCGTAAAAAAACCCGCCGAAGCGGGTTTTTGAGGTAAATCAAGAATTACTGCCTGAATTAGCCTTTCTTGGCAACTGGCTTGTCAGTCGCTTTGGCTTTCTTGGCAGCCATTTTTTCGGCGCGAGTAGCTTTGGCAGCAGCGGCTTTTTCCGCACGTGCGGCTTTGGCAGCAGCCGCTTTTTCAGCTTTCATTTTTTTGGCTTCAGCGGTTTTTTCCGATTTCGTGTCAGCAGCGTTCTTGACGGCTGCAACTGGAGCGGCAGCAACTGCAGCACCGGCTGGCTTGGCGGCAACTGCTGGTGCAGCAGCAACGGCGGGAGCCACTGGCTTGGCAGCGGTGGCAGCAGGCGTCGTCTGTGCGAAAGCACCCACAGAGAAGAAACCGGCGATCAGGGTGGCGAGAACTTTGTTCATTTTCAATTTCCTAAAAAGGGTGAGTAAGTGCGACTTGGAAGCTTCCCTCCTGATAAACCAGAAGGCTCATCCGTAACGGGGGTGGTTTGGCTGCGGTTGACAAAGTTCCACATATTTTTACGGCTAGAATCGAAAAGGTCTAAAAACGTCTGACCTGATCGCCGCCAGAACGCCAAACCGAAGGTGACATTGGCCTTTGCGACGTCAAAAACCCATATCAACTTCCGAGCCTTGCCACTTAACCATCGAACGACTGTCGAATAACGGTCGAATAACTATCAAATATTGGAGCGTTTTTACATGTACAAACACATCAAAGTACCGACAGAAGGCAAAAAGATCACCGTCAACGCTGACAATTCGATCAACGTGCCGGACCACCCAATCATTCCCTTCATCGAAGGCGACGGCACCGGGCTGGATATCACGCCGGTCATGCTCAAAGTGGTCGATGCGGCGGTTGCCAAAGCCTATGGTGGCACCAAAAAGATCCATTGGATGGAGGTGTATGCCGGCGAAAAATCAACCAATATTTACGGTCCGGATGTCTGGCTTCCCGAAGAAACCCTGCATGCGGTCAAAGACTATGTGGTGTCCATCAAGGGACCATTGACTACACCCGTCGGCGGTGGCATCCGCTCACTCAACGTCGCATTGCGCCAGGAGCTGGACCTTTACGTCTGCCTGCGGCCCATTCAATACTTCGCTGGCGTGCCGTCGCCGGTGAAGGAGCCGCACAAGACCAACATGGTGATCTTCCGCGAAAACTCGGAAGACATCTATGCAGGCATTGAGTTTGAAGCCCAGTCCGACAAGGCCAAGAAGCTCATCAAGTTTCTACAGGACGAAATGGGTGTCAAGAAAATCCGCTTCCCCAACACGTCGGGCATTGGCATCAAGCCGGTGTCCAGCGAAGGCACCGAGCGCCTGGTGCGCAAAGCCCTACAGTACACCATCGACAACGACAAGCCCAGCCTGACGATTGTCCACAAGGGCAACATCATGAAGTTCACCGAAGGAGGCTTTCGGGATTGGGCCTACGCGCTGGCGCAAAAGGAGTTTGGTGCCGAGCTGATTGATGGCGGCCCGTGGATGAAATTCAAAAATCCAAAAACCGGCAAGGAAATCATTGTCAAGGACGTAATTGCCGACGCCTTCCTGCAGCAAATTCTGTTGCGTCCGGCTGAATACAGCGTGATCGCGACGCTGAACCTGAATGGCGATTACGTCTCTGACGCGCTGGCAGCCCAGGTCGGCGGAATCGGCATTGCGCCCGGCGCCAATTTGAGCGACACCATTGCCATGTTTGAAGCCACGCACGGCACCGCGCCCAAGTATGCGGGCAAAGACTATGTCAACCCCGGCTCGGAAATCTTGTCAGCCGAAATGATGCTACGTCATATGGGCTGGACCAAGGCGGCAGACCTGATCATCAGCTCCATGGAGAAGTCGATCCTGAGCAAGAAAGTCACCTATGACTTTGCCCGCCTGATGGACGGCGCAACACAGGTAAGTTGCTCGGGTTTTGGCCAAGTAATGATTGACCACATGTAGACAGGCTCAATCCAGACAAAACCGCTGCAAAGCAAGATTGCAGCGGTTTTTTATTTTTCGCGCTTGAATGTGCAAAAGTTGACACCAAATCCCTTTGTGCGGACATCGTCTTGGCACTCTCGATAGAATCAAAACATGGCTACCAAAACCCCAGACAAAGCTCCGCCGCCCTTGGTGCGACCCAGCGACCCGGATGACGGAGGCGTGGTCGTGCTGGAGCGGCGCACCCAAAAGGTCAAGCCACCGCAGTTGTACCAGGTGGTCATGCTCAATGACGATTACACCCCGATGGAATTCGTGGTGGTGGTCATTCAGGAATTTTTCAGCAAAGACATGGAAACCGCCACCCAGATCATGTTGAAAATTCACCTGGATGGCAAAGGCGTGTGCGGGGTTTACTCCAAAGACGTTGCCATCACCAAAGTGGATCAGGTGCTGGAGGCCGCCAACAAAGCAGGCCACCCGCTCAAATGTGTTAGCGAACCCGTTGAGTTTTGAAGCGATGGCCTTAGATACAGACCTTAGATACAGACCTTATGGACAGCCGTTGAAATCGGTTTACAGTCAATCACCAGCCCAAGAAACGTCACGCAAAGAGAAGGAAATCAAATGATTGCCCAGGAACTGGAAGTTAGTTTGCACATGGCGTTTGTGGAGGCGCGCCAGCAGCGCCATGAGTTCATCACGGTTGAGCACCTGTTGCTGGCCCTGCTGGACAACCCAAGCGCCGCTGAAGTGCTGCGGGCCTGCTCGGCCAATATCGATGACTTGCGCAAGTCGTTGGCCAACTTCATCAAGGACAACACGCCCCAGGTTGCGGGGTCGGATGATGTTGACACCCAGCCCACGCTCGGGTTCCAGCGTGTGATCCAGCGCGCGATCATGCACGTGCAGTCGACCGGAAGCGGCAAAAAAGAGGTCACCGGCGCCAATGTGCTGGTTGCGATCTTTGGCGAGAAAGACTCGCATGCCGTTTACTACCTGCACCAGCAGGGTGTCACACGCCTTGATGTCGTCAACTTCATCGCCCATGGCATCAAGAAGAGCGACCCGCCCGAGCCGGCCAAATCGGGTGAAAGCCAGTCCGAAGCCGAGGAGGGCGGCGCGGAAAAGAACGAAAAAGCCTCGCCGCTTGAGCAATACACGATGAATCTCAACCAACTTGCCAAAGACGGCAAGATTGACCCGCTGATCGGGCGTGAGTACGAGGTCGAGCGCGTGATTCAAATCCTGTGCCGCCGCCGCAAAAATAACCCGCTGCTGGTGGGCGAAGCGGGCGTGGGCAAGACGGCGATTGCCGAGGGGCTGGCCTGGCGCATCACCCAAAAGGAAGTGCCCGAGATCCTGGCGGATTCTGTCGTGTATTCGCTTGACATGGGCGCACTGCTGGCGGGCACCAAATACCGTGGCGATTTTGAGCAGCGCCTCAAGGGCGTGCTGAAATCATTGAAGGACAAGCCCAATGGCATCCTGTTCATTGATGAAATCCACACCCTCATCGGCGCAGGCGCTGCCTCGGGCGGCACGCTGGATGCCAGCAACCTGCTTAAACCCGGCTTGAGCTCTGGTGCGCTCAAATGCATCGGTGCAACGACATTTACCGAATACCGTGGCATTTTCGAAAAAGATGCCGCGCTGTCCCGCCGTTTTCAGAAGGTTGACGTGGTGGAGCCTACCGTGCAGGAAACGGTTGACATTCTCAAAGGCCTCAAGTCGCGCTTTGAAGAGCACCATAGCGTGAAGTACGCGCTGGCGGCGTTGCAGGCTGCAGCCGAATTGAGCGCGAAGTACATCAACGACCGTCACCTGCCCGACAAGGCCATTGACGTGATCGACGAAGCCGGTGCGGCGCAACGGATTCTGCCGGTCAACAAGCGCAAGAAAATTATCACCAAAACCGAGGTCGAGGAGATCGTCGCGAAGATTGCGCGCATTCCGCCCGCCAATGTGTCCAACGATGATCGCGGCAAGCTCAAGACGCTCGAGCGCGATTTGAAGAATGTGGTGTTTGGACAGGACAAGGCGCTGGACGTGTTGGCCTCTGCTGTGAAGATGGCGCGCTCCGGCTTGGGCAAGGGCGACAAGCCGATTGGCAGCTTCCTGTTCAGCGGCCCCACGGGCGTGGGCAAAACCGAAGCCGCCAAGCAACTGGCCTATATCATGGGCATTGAGCTGATCCGTTTTGACATGAGCGAATACATGGAGCAGCACGCGGTGAGCCGCCTGATTGGCGCGCCACCCGGCTACGTGGGGTTTGACCAGGGCGGTTTGCTAACGGAAGCCATCACCAAGAAACCGCATTGCGTCTTGCTGCTTGACGAGATCGAAAAAGCGCACCCGGCTATTTTCAACGTGCTGTTGCAGGTCATGGACCACGGCACGCTGACCGATAACAACGGCCGCAAAGCCGACTTCCGCAACGTCATCATCGTCATGACCACCAACGCCGGCGCCGAGACCATGAACAAGGCGACCATCGGCTTCACCAATCCGCGCGAGGCGGGCGACGAGATGGCCGACATCAAACGCCTGTTCACGCCCGAATTCCGCAACCGGCTGGATGCCACAGTCAGTTTCAAGGCGCTCGATCAAAACGTCATCCTGCGGGTGGTCGACAAGTTCCTGCTGCAACTGGAAACCCAGTTGGCAGACAAAAAGGTCGAGGTCACTTTCACCGACGTGTTGCGCAAGTACCTGGCCAAAAAAGGCTTCGACCCGCTCATGGGTGCGCGCCCTATGCAGCGCCTGATTCAGGACACCATTCGCAGAGCGCTGGCCGACGAGTTGTTGTTTGGCAGGTTGACCGAAGGTGGGCGTCTGACCGTGGACATGCAAGTCACCACCGACGACAAAGGGGTCGAGACTGGCGAAGTGCTGCTGGACATTCAACCATTGCAAAAGAAGGAAGGCAAGGCCAAACCCGAAGCACAGGAATTGACTGCGGACTAGATCTGGCTTTTTCTGCCTCCCTGAGGCATTGAACCGGGTGCGGAACGCATCGATCCTCGCCTGGTTCACATTGAGGTAGCGTTTGAAGCAAACATACAGCCGGTACATACCCAATATGGGTATATTACGTGCTCAAAACCGGGAAAAATGCGATTCTACCAATTAAATTGGCTTCTAGCTCTCGTATTATATAGATAGTTTGCTATTTTAAATATAGCAGTTAAAAACTGGTCAAAAACCCAATGCCAACCGATGCGATGGCATTGGCGACCGGTCGCAAGCTGCAATCCGCCTTATTTGTAGCCGACCCGGTCCAGCATTTGCTGCACTTTCACCATGTTCCGGTCAACTGCCGCCATGCCGATGGTTTCGCTCTTGAAGCTACCGCCCGTCATGGCTTTGAGGGCGGCGTTCTCCACCACGACACCTTTGGCAGTGGGCCATTCGTTGTTGCCATTGGCAAAATGGTTCTGTGCAAACGGACTGGCCATAAACTCCAGAAACTTGACGGCGTTGTCGCGGTTTTTGGCATATTTCGCCACTGCGCCGCCGGCTACGTTCACATGTGTGCCCCAGCTTGCCTGGTTCGGGAACATCACGCCGACGCGCTCGGCCACGGCGCGGTCTTCTGGGTTGTTGGACTTGATCAACCCGGCCAGGTAATAGGTGTTGGTCAAGGCGATCGCGCATTCACCAGAGGCAACGCCCTTGATCTGGTCGCGGTCGCCGCCCACCGGCGGACGCGCCATGTTGTCCACCAGGCCTTTGAGCCAGACTTCGGTTTTGGCATCGCCCAGGTGCTCTGACATGGTGGAGAACAGGCTCAAGTTGTAGGGATGCGATCCAGATCGGGTGCAAAGCTTGCCCTTGTTTTTGGGGTCAGCCAGTTTTTCGTAAGTGTCAACATCTTCCTGTTTAACCTTGAGCTTGTCGTACACCACAATCCGCGCCCGCGTGGATAACCCGGACCAGGTAACGCCCTCTGGTTTGGCCGCCGAGCGCAGGTTGGCGGGAATTGCATCATCCAGCAGCTTGGACTTGATCGGCTGGAACAAGCCTTGTGAATCGGCCGACGCAAGCCGCGCTGCGTCGACCAGCAAGATAACGTCGGCTGGGGATGCGGTGCCCTCCGCCTTGAGGCGGGCGAGAATACCGGCATCGTCGGCGTCGACCCGGTTGATTTTGATTCCGGTGGTTTTGGTGAAAGTGGTGTAGAGCACCTCGTCGGTTGGGTAATGGCGCGCCGAGTACAGATTGACGACTTGCTCCTGCGCGTGGGCCGCGTTGGCACCCAGAATCAAAGAGCAGGCGATGCAAAGAAGGGTTTTTTTCATAGTCTTGAGGAGTTGGGATTAAAGGGCTCGTTGCTTCATCTCGGTGTCAATGGCTGAACAGGAGGTTTTGCATTTCGGCAGATGACGGTATTTTAACTTAAACGCGAATCATTCTCAATACATGTATAGATTCCTAAATAATTCAAGGCTATTGGCGGGCGGACGCTCACGGTCTCTGGGGCTGGCTGTGGCCGTTGCGGTGATGGCTGCGGGTTGCGCGCAATCGCCGGTCAAGCCGCTTGTCAAAGCGCCGACCAGCATCGAAGCCCTGGAGCCGCCACTGCCCGTTGCCTCGGTTCCGAAGCGCCCGCCCAAAGTCGGCCTGGCGTTGGGCGGTGGTGCAGCGCGTGGTTTCGCCCATGTGGGCGTGATCCAGGTGCTCGAAGAAGCGGGCCTTCGCCCGAGCTTGGTGGCGGGCACCTCGGCGGGCAGTCTGGTCGCGGCGATTTACGCCAGCGGCAAAACGGGAGCCCAGTTGCAGCAGGTCTCAGAGGCGATGGAAGAAGTCACGATTGCTGACTGGACCCTGCCGCTGTTCAGTCGGGGCATGTTGCGCGGCGAGGCGCTGGCACGCTACGTGAACAAGCAGGTGGGCGACCGGCTGATCGAGAGTTTTCCGATGCCGCTGGGCATTGTGGCCACTGACCTCAACAGCGGACAAAGCGTGCTGTTCCAGCGCGGCGATACCGGCACGGCGGTACGCGCGTCCAGCGCCGTGCCGGCGGTGTTTCAGCCGGTCAAAATTGCCGGGCGCGAATACGTCGATGGCGGCCTGGTATCCCCCGTGCCGGTGCGCTACGCGAGGCAAATGGGCGCAGAACTGGTGATCGCCGTTGACATTTCCAGCGCGCCTGAGAACAACCCCGCCAACGACACGCTGCAAATCCTGCTGCAAACCTTTTCCATCATGGGCAAAAGCATCAGTGCGTATGAACTGAAAGAGGCTGATGTGCTTGTGCGTCCTGTGCTTACCGGGCTGTCCAGTTCCGATTTCACAACCCGCCGCCGCTCGATTGAAGCCGGGCGACAGGCCATGTTGCAAATGCTGCCGCAGTTGAAGGGGAAGATGATGGAGTTGGCGCGGGTGCCTTGACCTAGGTTTGTTTTCGATGCGGGACTCGCCGCGATTCGCCCGTTCAATGGATTTATAGATGCAAGCCAAAAAAAAGGGCCAGTCTTGCGACCAGCCCTTAAGGGATCCCTGAACCTGTGAGGTTTCGAAAGGACCCGAGGAGACAACCAGTAGAAACTAAAACATTGATTTAAGTTCCCGAAATCCGATTGTTGGAGTATGTCAGGGTGTTCCCGCGAAAACTAGAGGCTTGGCTCCAATTCAGGGGGTTGTCCTACAAAATCCAGATTAGCGTGACGAATTAACGTTTCTTGCTGACCGACTTGGTGGCTTCGATCGTGTTGGCAGCCACCGTGTTGAAGTTCGACTCGGCTGTATCGGTGGCTTGCTTCACAGCTTTTTGAACCGACTCAAACGCATTGCTGGCAGCAGCAACGGCGCTCTTGAACACAGCAACAGCGGTCTCGGAGCCGGCAGGCGCGTTCTTGGCAGCGCTGTCAACCATGCTGGTGAATTTGATTTTTGCAGCAGAGGTCTGCTCTTCAACGGCCTTGGTAAATTCGCTGGACGAGCTCGAAGCGATGTCATACAGATGACGGCTGTAAGCAGCGGTCTTTTCAGCCATAGGCTGCAGGAAGCTGGCTTGCAGAGTCACGAACTCTTGCGCGTCTTTCACGCTCATGACGGCACGGGCGTGCTCGCTGACTTCAGACAGGGCAGCTTTGGAAGCGGTGAGGTTCAACTCAACCAGCTTCTCAACGCCTTCGAAGGCTTTGGTGGTGAAACCAAACAAGGTTTCCATGTTGGCTTTTTGGGATGCGGCGATTTGGTCAACGGTAAACATAGTGATAGCTCCAATGAAATGATGTGAATGAGAATCCTATCTGCTCCGAAACCCTCCCTGGTGTCTCACCAGTTTCAGTTTGTGTTGCAGTGCAGCATGGCTCGAATTATAGGGTTATCCCGTGACAGTGCAAGTGATTTTTGCTGCGGTGCAGCAATTTAGAGATGGAATTCTAGTAAGCACCTTTGTTACAAAACGTCACCCTTGCCGGGACTCGCTTTACACTGGTTTGCCCGCTTGTCATTCGACAGAATCCTGTGAGGCAGCATCCGAATTTTTAAAGAACTCTAACCAGGGCCACCATGAAGTACCGCAAATTAGGCAGCAGCAATCTCAAAGTCTCTGCTCTGTGCCTTGGCACCATGATGTTTGGTGACCAAACCGCCAAAGACGAAGCGAAAGCCATCGTCGAAGATGCCCATGCCAGTGGGGTCAACTACATTGATACGGCCGATGTTTACACCAAAGGCGCCTCTGAAATCATGGTGGGGGAGTTGATCAAGGCCACGCGACAAGACTGGGTTTTGGCAACCAAGCTGGGCAACAAAATGTCGGAACGGGTCAACGAAAGCCAGTTTTCACGCACCTGGATGATGCGCGAGATTGACGCTTCTCTCAAACGCCTGCAAACCGATTACGTTGATATCTTGTACATGCACCGGGACATCAACGGCATGAACCTGGAGGAGCCGCTGCGCGCGCTTCAGGCGATGCTGCAAGCGGGCAAGATTCGCTACTGGGGCGTGAGCAATTTCAGGGGCTGGCGGATTGCCGAGGCGGTGAGCATTGCGGCACAACTGGGCATGCCCGCGCCCGTCGTTTGCCAGCCGTATTACAACCTGCTCAACCGCATGCCCGAGGTGGAGGTGCTGCCCGCCTGTGCGCATTTCGGCATTGGCGTGACTCCGTACTCACCCATCGCACGTGGCGTGCTCACCGGCAAGTACGCGCCGGGGCAAGCGCCTGACCCGTCCACCCGCGCGGGCCGGGGTGACAAGCGCATCAGCGACACGGAGTTTCGCGAAGAGTCTTTGGTGATCGCGCAAAAACTGCAAGCGCATGTGGCGGATAAACGCGTGTTGTTAGCCCAGTTCGCCACCGCCTGGGTGCTGGCCAATCCGCGCGTCAGCTCGGTGATTGCCGGGCCGCGTACCTTGAGGCAATGGCAGGATTACGCGCCTGCGCTGGATTACGTGGTGACCGCTGAAGATGAGGCCCTAGTGGACAGCCTGGTGCGGCCCGGCCATCCGTCCACGCCGGGGTACACCGACCCGGCTTATCCGTTGAATGGGCGTTGATCTCGCTTCGCGAAGCAGCCCCAAAGGATGAGCGCAAGGCTGGCAAGCAGAGCCAGCCACTTGATCGCTGCCGCTGCGCTCATGAACACGCCCACCACATACTCTGCCGACGGCAAAAACGAGTTGCGCCCCGCTGCAATCGTCAGCCAGGTCAGCAGGTTTTCAGCGATATCGCCCATGATCGCAAAAAGCGGTGCCATGCCGAGGTAATTAAGAACGTTGGATGGCTTCATGCCAATACGGCTCAAGCCTGCACGCCGTGCAAACGCCCAGCCTGCGGCGCGCGCGAGCAGATAACCGTAGGAGGCGATGATGAAAAAGTCCACCGCCACCGCGCGGTTCGGGCTGTGAAATGCGCCGATGCCGGCACTGGGTGCCTGGCCCTGTGCCAACCAGGCCACCTGCCAATGGGCGAAGCACAGGTTGGCGCTGGCCACCGGATGCAGGCTGTTCATCCAATCGAATGGCAAGCTGCAAAGCGAACTGGCGACTGCAAGGTTGGGCCCAACGTGAAAGGCCCCTGCAATCGTTGCGAACACGCCGTACATCAAGGCGGCAAACAACAACCAGCCCCAGCCGCGCGGGGTTTTCCACACGCTGTCTTTGGGGAATACCAGCGCGGCCGAGGCGACCGTGGGTGATTCAATCGGACGCGCCAGGGTGATCGCCGCATCTTGCGGCTTCATCGGCACGACCGGGTCGCGCACGGTCAAGCCCGCCAAAGCCCACCACGGCGTACTGTAGGTTTCGCTATGCACCAGGCGCCCGCGTGGGACTCGCAGCTTGGAGCGTTTGTCCAGATGTTTGGCGATAAGCGAGTGATCAGGTTTATCCGCGTTGTTGTCCGCCCTGAGCAGCGCGGGGCTTAAACGCAGCTTGCAAAGTGGCGACGCTGCCTGATCGACCATCCACCGCAAGGTCTGCGCCGACAAGCCCGCCGCTTCATTGGCATAGCCGCCGCCCACGTCGCAGTGGCCGCCCGAAAACCATTCCTGTGCGATGGACTGGCCCTTGGCCGCGTAGTCGTAGCCCTGCTCGATCCAGTACGGGCGCGGGGCAAAAGTAAATCGATACTCGTCCAGCGCCAGCGCCTGGCGTACATGCATGAAGCGCTTGTCAACAATCGTCGCTTTGGCAGAAATTTTCTTGCTGAACAGTACAGGCGCTCCGACTGATTCGACCGTGTCCCAAACGCCTACAAACCATATGGGAGCCTTACGCGCAGCGTCCGAGGCGAACAGCTCGGTGATCTGGTGTTGGAGTGCTTCAAACCGACGTTTTTGCTTTTCCGTGTCCCGCTTCAAAAAGTAAACGTGCAGCAGCGTCGGCACCATGGCCTCCATGTCGGGGCGCAGAATGCCGAAGGTATTGATTAACCCACCCAAACTGCGCGCTGTGAATGCGCCGCGCGAGAACCCGAATAGAAAAATATCGTCGCCTGGTTGCCAATTGCGCATCAGAAAGCGATAGGCCTCGGCAATGTTGTCGTAAATACCGCTGCCAAACGCCAAGCTGGACAGGCGCTCCCACTTCTGCTTGATTCGCTCCGTCCAGGTGGCACCAGGGAAGGTGCCTGAATTGCCTACGCCGGGGTCGTAATGCAAAAGCTGATTCTGCGTGTCGGGTGCCAGCAGTTCACAAAGCTGCGTGACATTGGTGTCGTTGCGCCGCCCAGTCAGGTTGTTGTTGGTGCCGTCACAGCAGATGATGAGCTGGCGATTCTTGCTGTCCATGTCCGTCTCCCTGAAAATATCTCAAGGCATTTCACGCGCTGGGGCACCAAATGTCAATCGCCTTGCACCACCTCAAACACTGATTCTTTGCGCCACGCTCACATACAGCGGAATGCCGATCAGGATGTTGAACGGGAAGGTCAACCCCAGCGACATGCTGAAATACAGCGAAGGATTGGCCTCCGGGATGGCATGGCGGATCACGGCGGGTACGGCGATGTAGGACGCGCTGGCGGCCAGCACCATCAGCAGGGCAATGTTGCCGCTGGAAATGCCCAACATCCAGCCCAGGCCCAGCGCCAAACTGGCGTGCACCAGCGGCCCCAAGATGGCATAAGCCAGCAGCGCCACCGATTTGCCTCTGAGCGATCCCAGGTTGCGCGCAGCCAGCAGGCCCATGTCCAACAAAAAGAAGGCCAGCATGCCCTTGAACAGATCGACCGAGAACGGCTTCATCACCGCTTCGCCCGCCTCACCCGTCAACAGGCCAATCAGCATCGCACCCAGGAGTAAAAGCTGGGCACCATCGGTCACCGATTCGTGGAGAATTTTGCCCATCGACGGCGATGTGGTGGCCGCCCCTTCGCGTTTGCGAACCAGGTTGGCCAGCACCACCGCCAGAATGATGGCGGGTGATTCCATCAACGCCATCGCCGCCGCCATGTGGCCACCATACTCAATGCCGTGGTTGTCCAGGTATTGCACGGCCGTGATGAAAGTCACTGCGCTTACCGAGCCGTAAGTTGCTGCAATGGCGGCGGCATCATAACCGTTGAGAAATCGGCGCAGCAGGGTGTAACCCATTAACGGCACCACGGTTGCAAGCAGCAGCGCTGCGCCTAAGCTGACTGCGACCTCACTGGTCAGCCCGGAGTCGGCCAGCGCAAAACCGCCTTTGAGCCCCAGCGCCATCAGCAGGTAAAGCGACAGAAAGCGCGAAATGGGCGCAGGGATTTCCAGGTTGGATTTCAACAGCCCCGCCATCATGCCGAACACAAAGAAAAGTATCGCGGGGTCTAAAAAGCTTTGCATAGGGTCGCCAGTCGGTTCACGAGAACGTTTTGTTCAACCCTCTACTATGGCGCAAGTCGTCTTATCATTAGCTGGAGCATGGCTATGCAAATTCTGACTGTTTGTCGCCCGTGTGCCAATTGCCGCCGCGCCTCGCGCTTAAACTGCAAGCACCCCATTTTTAACTTATCTGGAGACTTTCACCATGATCACACTTTGCGGCTTCCCGGTATCCAATTACTACAACAAGGTCAAACTGGCGCTGCTGGAAAAGGGTGTGCCGTTCACTGAGGAAACCGTCATGACCAAGCGCACGGATGCAGCGGTGCTCGGTGCCTCGCCGCTGGCCAAAATCCCCTTTATTCGCACGGAGCATGGCGGCATCAGTGAAAGCCAGGTCATCATGGATTATTTGGAAGATGCCTACCCGCAGTCAAGCCTGATGCCCGCCGATGCGTACGGCAAAGCGAAGGTGCGAGAGCTTGCCACCTTCATTGACTGGCATCTGGAGATCACCGCGCGCGAGCTGTACGGCCAGGCCTTCTTCGGTGGCGCTGCGGTGAGCGACAGTGCCAAAGCGCGTATCCGCACCCAGTTGGAGCGCAATATCAGCGCCTTCAAGCAATTAGCCAAATTTGCGCCGTTTGTGGCGGGCAGCACCTTTACCCAGGCGGATTGCTCGGCTTATGTGAGTTTGCCCTTGGTCGGCATGGCCTCAAAAATTGTTTACGGCGAAGACCTGTTGCTGGCAGCGGGCGTGGACTACAAGGCCTACCTCAAGATGATCGGCGAGCGCCCAGCCGCACAAAAAGTTGCCGCCGACCGCAAGGCCGCAACCCCCAAAACTTAAACTTCCAAGGCTTGAATGACCCATCCCATGCAATACCAATGCGCCCATCGCTGGGCCTTCAGAACCTGGGGTGGCGCGCTGGAGCCGATCCAGGAGGAGTTTGCGCCGATCAGCGGCCACGAGGTCTCGGTGCGCGTCACGCACTGCGGCATCTGCCATTCAGACCTGCACATCCAGGCCGGCGGGTTTGAGATGGGCGGTGGCAGGCTGTCCTCGCTGGAAGCCGCCGGCAACAAGCTACCGGTAACGATGGGTCATGAAATTGTGGGCGAGATTGTCGAGGTGGGGCCGGATGTGAAGGGCGTGGCCGTGGGCCAGCACGTCATCGTCTACCCGTGGCTGGGCTGCGGCGAATGTGCGGTTTGCGAGAAAGGCGACGAGCATCTCTGCCCTAAAGCGAACATGAGCATGGGGCTCAAACTGCCGGGTGGTTTCAGCGACCTGATCCGCATGCGCCATGAGCGCTACCTGGTGCCGTTTGGCACGCTGGATCCCGCGCGCGCCGCCACCTTTGCCTGCGCGGGCATCACCGCGTGGGGTGCCATCCGAAAACTGCCTGCGACCACTGCGCACGACTGGGTGGCTGTGGTGGGCTGCGGTGGCGTGGGCATGACGGCGGTGGCGTTGTTGTCTGCCACCTCCAAAAGCCGCATCGTCGCCATTGACCCTGACCCGATCAAGCGCGAAGCTGCACTGAAGCATGGAGCCAGCCTGGCGTTCGACCCCAATGTCAAAGGTGTGGTGAAAGAAATTGCAGCAGCCTGCGGCGGTAACGTGGCAGGGGTGATTGATTTTGTCGGCGCGGAATCCAGTTCCTCACTCGCCGTCAACATCGTGCGCCGAGGCGGGCAGGTGGTGATCGTCGGCCTGTTTGGTGGCGAGTTCAAGCTGGCATTGCCGATGTTCATTTTCAAATCGCTGAACGTCAGCGGTTCGATGGTCGGCAGCCTGCCGCTCCTTCGCGAATTGGTGGCACTGGCGCAAACCGTCACGTTGCCGACGATTCCGATAGAGCTTCGCCCCATCAGCACGGTGAACCAGTCGCTGGACGATTTGGCCCAAGGCCGCATCGTCGGTCGCGTGGTGCTGCAACCTTGACGCAACCCCAAGTTCCGGCGGACGAAACTGAATCCGCCTACGCGTGGTTCCGCCTGCTGGTGTCGTTGGCGCTGATGACGATTGGCGGCGTGGGCATGTACTCCATCACCGTGGTGCTGCCGCAGATTCAGCGGGAGTTTTCCGTGGCGCGCGGGGACGCATCGCTGCCCTACACCGCGACGATGGTCGGCTTTGGCCTGGGCGGCATTTTGATGGGCAAGCTGTCGGATCGCTTTGGCGTGATGGTGCCGGTGATGATCGGCACGCTGGGTTTGGGTGTTGGGTTTGTTGCGGCGGGTTATGCCACGCACCTGCTGATGTTTTGCCTGCTGCAGGGCCTGGTGATCGGTCTTTTGGGCACGTCGGCAACCTTCTCCCCGTTGGTGGCAGACACATCAATGTGGTTCACCCGCAAACGCGGTATGGCCCTTGCGATTTGCATGAGCGGCAACTACGTGGCCGGTGCCGTGTGGCCACCCATCGTGCAGCATTTTGTACAGAGCGTGGGCTGGCGCCAGACCTATATCGGCATCGGTATTTTTTGCGTCTGTGCCATGTTGCCGTTGGCTTTGGTGTTACGCCGCCGTCCCCCGGCGCAAAGCACTGCCGCCGCCAAAGTCAGCGCCTCGTCGATGGTGTCTGAAAGGCCCTTGGGCTTCTCCCCCGCAGTGTTGCAAGCCTTGCTGTGCGTGGCAGGCGTGTCGTGCTGCGTGGCCATGTCGATGCCGCAGGTTCACATCGTGGCGTACTGCGGCGACTTAGGCTTTGGCGCGGCGCGCGGGGCCGAGATGCTGTCGCTGATGCTCGGCATGGGCGTGGCCAGCCGTCTGCTGTCGGGCTGGATTTCTGATTACATTGGCGGCCTGCGCACACTGCTGTTGGGCTCGATTCTGCAAGGCATCGCGCTGTTGCTGTTTTTACCGTTTGACGGCTTGGTGCCGCTGTATGTGGTGTCGGGACTGTTTGGCCTGTTCCAGGGTGGCATTGTGCCCAGCTATGCGCTGATCGTGCGCGAGTATTTCACCCCCAAAGACGCAGGCAGCCGCGTTGGCACCGTGCTGATGGCCACCCTGTTCGGCATGGCGCTGGGAGGCTGGATGTCCGGTGCGATTTTTGATTGGACGGGCTCTTACAAAGCGGCTTTTGTGAATGGCATTGCGTTCAACTTGCTCAACATTGGCATCGTCGTGTATCTACTGGCACGGGTGCGCAAGTTGCGGGCCGGGCTTGTTTCATCGACGTGATGATTTTTTTGCTCTGTTAAAAATAGCATACTTTGTAGATAATATGAGAGCTACAAGGCGATGTAGTTCAAAATTTGTTAAGAACGACAGTTTTGATGTTCAATAAACCCAATTTGGGTTTATTGGTGGTGATTGGGTGTGATTTTGCGTTGTTGAAGCTCGAACCCACGCTCCTACGCTGGGGCTTGACCGCCAAGAAAAAAGGAGGCGTTGGCCTCCTTTTTTATGTAAAGAATTTCGACAGAAATTCCTGGGCGCTAGAAAAAAATGTGCGGGGAAGCGCATTAAATGAGGAGTTGACCGACACCCGTTCGACGGGGGCGCTCAATAGCCAAGATCATCCGAGCTTCAACTTGGCCTGCGCCAGCGCGAATTCGCGTTCAAACTCGGCTGCATCAAACTGCAAATCGTCTTGAACAGCAAGCGATGAACCCGTCCAATGGGCGATCGGCCCGACCGCTGGGTATGACGCCCGGTGCCTTGCAGGCGCTGCTGTGCGTGGCTGGGGTGTCATGCTGCGTGGCCATGTCGATGCCGCAGGTTCACATCGTGGCGTACTGCGGCGACCTGGGTTTTGGCGCGGCGCGCGGGGCTGAAATGCTGTCGCTGATGCTGGGCATGGGCGTTTTGAGCCGCCTGGCGTCGAGCTGGATTTCCGACCATATTGGTGGCCTTCGCACGCTGCTGCTGGGCTCCACGTTGCAGGGAATAGCGCTCTTGCTGTACCTGCTGTACCGGGCCCGACGGCTTCCGGGCGCAGGCTGGCACGGTGGCATGCCGCGCGCCG
>JANOMD010000405.1:0-5960 GCA_031420135.1 Rhodoferax sp.
CGAGATTCAGAAAATTTTGAGCTTTCATGCCGGATCGCTGGTTGGCTGACGCACAGTCGCCTCTCTCGACCGAAGCCAAACGCGCCGCCATGCCTTTTGGCTCCGGCCCGCGCATGTGCCCTGGGCGCTATTTGGCGCTGCCGGAGATGAAGACGGCGATGGCGATGCTCCTGAGCAGTTTCGAGATTGAAGCCGTGGACACGCCAGACGGCAAACCCGCGCGGGAGTTGATGGCCTTCACCATGAGCCCCGTGGGGCTGACGATGCGCTTGAACGCACGGTGATCAGAAACCGCAACAAACCGCAATATGCTACTAAATAAGTAGCTATTTATGCATATTATTCGGGAGCTATCGGCCTACAACATCCTATATTTGCCAGATTTTGGCATTTTCAAGCTAAAAACCAACCCGTAGGTTAATTTTTAGTCAATATTCAAATCAATCGCGTAGCATCCAAAAGGTTGCCAGTGATGGCGGCCTCTTTCAGCAAATTTACTTGACGCTGACCGCATCGGTGATGCGGTAATACAGCCCATACGGGTCGTCATTGAGCACGGCAAACTTGCCCTCCACCACCACGATATCCAGCGAATATTTGACGGGCGTTTTGGTTTTGACTTCGACCATGCTTTCAGGCCCGCCCGGCACGCAGAAGCCGCAGCTCATCGGTACCGAAGTCAACAAGAAGTGCTTCTGCTTTTCACCGGGCTCCAGCGGCATCATGAAGCCCTGGATGCGCTGGGTTTTCTGATTCAGCGCAACGATGCTGGCGGGGAAATTGGGCAGCAGGCGGTTCTTCTCGCTCTTGGTTTTGACATCGGTGAGCACCGACCACGGCAGCACATCATTGCGGTCTTTTATCTGCGGAAACGGGCTGTTGGCCCCGTGCGTGCCCGCGCCCGTTCCTGCTGGCACGCCCGAGCTTGCGCCTGCGGGAAGTGGTGGAACAGGCGAACTGAGCTGCGCCAGCGCGCTAGTGGACAGCAGCGCGGAACCGATGACAAAGGCGGATGCAAGAACCCTCGATTTCATGATGATGCTCCTAATGCTCGTGCTTCATGCCGCAATACTTGCCAATTGCCAGTCCTTTGCAAGCGGCTTGCAGCTCCTTCTGGCAGACATCCTCTTTCTTGCCAGATTCCAGGCATTTGGCCGCTGCCTCATGCGCGGCGGCCATGGCACGGTGGCGAACGATGTCGGTCTTGGTTTCTTTGTCGTTGTGCTGTGCAAGGGCCATTTGGCTCAGCGTCAGCAAACCCACTGATAAAAAAACTGAGCGTAATTTCATGATCAAAAATTCCCGAAAAGATGCAGCATGTACGACCGCGAATCTTACTACTGCGAGATTCGCAATGCTTGCTTAACGCGCCGCCCAATCCCCCGCTAGCGCGAATTCAACAGCGTGGTGACATCCATCCGGTAAGCATTCAGCGCAGGCAGCAGCGCCGCCAGGGTCGCCACTGCAATGCCCATGGCCACTACCCACCACTCTTCGTCCAGCCAAACCCAGCCCGTAAGCACCAGTGAGCGCTGTGCCTGTAGCCAGTAGCCCACAAGCCCGGCCAACAGATGGCCCATTAGCAAACCCAGCGCCACGGCCATTAACGCCAGCAAAAGCGCCTCGCACAGCACCAGGCCTGCCACCTTTTGCGGTGATGCCCCCAGCATGCGCAGCATCGCCAAGTCAGCCCGGCGTTCACGAACCGCATTCCACAAGGCGATAAACACGCTCAATCCGGCCGTCAGCAACAACACGAAGCCAAACCCGCGCAACACGTCAGTACCTACGCCCACCATGCGCAGCAGCCGGGTAATTTCAATCGCCGGGGCGGCGGCCTGCATGTCGGTGGTGGTATTGATGAAACGCGGCAGCGTGACGGCGGCCATCGGACTTTTGTAAGTGATCAGCGCCATCGTGACTTCCCGCTCGGATTGCATGATCTTCAGGTCCTGCGCATCCAGTGCCGTGGCCTTTTCATGCACTTGCCAGACCGATTCAGTGGCGGTCAGAATCAGCCGGTCCAGCACACAGCCGCAAGGAGTCAGCACGCCCACGACCTGATATGGGTTGTCGCCATGCGCATGCCCGGTGCCACCCAGGCCGTGCGATCCGGCAAACGCTGCGCCAACCGCCAGGGCGGAACTGCGCGCCACTTGCGAACCCACCACGGCCTGCATGGGTTGCGTCCACATCGCACCTTGCGCCAGTTTTGCGCCGTAATGATCTGCATAGGCAGTCGTCGTCCCCACCATCCGGAAGCCTTTGTAGGTATCTCCCAAGCTGATGGGAATCAACTTGGCGATTTGCGGATTTCCGGCGAGATCCTGCACTGCGGCAAGCGAAATATTGCCGGGCGGCACGTCGATGTGAAACACGCCCGCCAGAATCAATTGCATGGGGCTGCCTTTGGCACCCACCACCAGGTCGATGCCCGCAAGGTCACGTTCAAAATTCCGATCCAACTGCTCGGCAACCAGCAGCACAAACGCGATCGATGCCAGGCCAAGTGACAGCAGCAGCAGATTCAGTGCCGCAGCCATCGGGCGCGACCACAAATACCGCAATGCAAGTGAAATCATTTTCACGGCAGCTTGCCGGTGGTTGACCGGGGTTGAACCAGCAATCTGCATTCAGTGGCATCAGGGAGCGACGCGGCTACCCGCGCGTCGTGCGTGGCGATGACGAGTGTCGCATTGCACCTTTGTGCACTGACTCGCAGCAAGGACAGCGCAACTGCGGCCGCATCGTCGTCCAGACTGGCGGTCGGTTCATCTGCCAGAATAACTTTGGGTGCCAACAGCACCGCGCGCGCCAGCGCCACGCGTTGTGCCTGGCCACCCGAAAGTTGTGATGGTTTGCGCTGTGCCAGTTCAGTCAAACCCAATGTGGCCAACACATGCCCAATCGCCGCCGGATTGTCAGCGACGCCGGCCGCCCACTGCGCCATCGCAAGGTTGCCGCAGACGGTCAAGGCTTCACTCAAGTGAAGTTTCTGCGGCAAGAAACCGACTGCTCCTGCCCGCCATGCATCGGTTGCCATACTTTTCAATTCGCCCAGGTCCTGCCCAGCCACCGTGATCTGCCCACCACTGGCGCGCAGCAACCCCGCCGCCAGCGCCAGCCAGGTCGATTTTCCGGCGCCAGACGGGCCCTTGAGCAGCAGCACTGCACCTTGGGGCAAATCTACGTCGGGAAAAACCAATTCAGGACCGTTGGGGTACTGATAGGCAAGGCGGCCGCATCGAATCATGGGCTTGAATTATTGACGTAATCGACTGGGCTCCTGAATTCCCTTGCTGGACCCTGGTTTTCGGCTTGGCGGTACTTGCGATGCCAGCCGCTACCAGGCCAGATAATGCAGCATGACTGACGACGCCCCGCTCCCGCCACAGCCCCACACCCGCCGCGTGCGTTACCAAGGCACCCATCCGCGCCAGTTTGGCGAAAAATACAAAGAGCTCGACCCGTCCCTGCACGCCGACGAGATCAAGAAGGTGATGCAGCGCGGCCAAACGCCAGCCGGCATGCACCGGTCGATTTGCGTCAATGAAATTCTGGAGATTTTGAACCCGCAACCGGGCGAAATTGGCCTGGATGCCACACTCGGATTTGGTGGCCACGCGCAGCGGATTTTGCCGCACCTGTTGCCCGGCGGGCGGCTGTTTGGCATCGACGTGGACCCGGTGGAATTGCCGCGCACCGAAGCGCGTTTGCGCCAACTGGGTTTTGATGAATCCGCGCTGGTGTTGCGGCGCATCAACTTCAGCGAACTGGCCACGCTGCTGCCCGAAGCGGGCGGCGGTTTTGATCTGGTGCTGGCCGACCTGGGCGTGTCGTCCATGCAGATTGACAACCCGGCGCGGGGATTTAGCTTCAAAACGGATGGCCCGTTGGACTTGCGGCTCGACCCCAGCAGCGGGCAGTCCGCCAGCGAGCTGCTGCTGTCGGTCACCCGCGCGCGTTTGCGTGATCTGCTGATTGACAACGCCGACGAGCCGTTTGCGATTCCCTTGGCCGCCGCTCTTCAGGGCCAGTACCTTGAAACGACGACGCAACTCGCCGCGCTGATCCGTGACACTTTGAACGCCACCTTCAAGCCCAGCCTGCCGCAAGATGAACGCGAGGCGGAGACCAAAAAGGCGTTGCAACGCACCTTCCAAGCCTTGCGCATTGAAGTCAACAACGAGTTGGGCGTGCTGGATCAATTTTTGGCCGCGCTGCCCGGCTGCTTGAAGCCCGGTGGCCGGGTGGTGATCATGAGTTTTCACTCAGGTGAAGACCGGCGCGTGAAAAAAGCCTTTCAGTCGGGCCAGCGCGATGGTACTTTTTCAAGAGTGGCAGCACAGCTGATCCGCCCCTCGTTTGAAGAACAGCGGGCGAATCCGAGGTCGAGCTCGACCAAGCTGCGCTGGGCGGTCAAAGCACAATAGCAGCGCAGTAACACTCCTCAGCCCTTCAAACTGGAACCTCTGTGAACGCCATCACCACCTCCCCTGCCCTGCGCTCTATCAAAGACCTGCCTGGGCCGCGCGGCCTGCCGTTTTTTGGCAATTCGTTTCAGGTGAACCGCGCTCAAATCCACCAGGACATGGAACACTGGGCCCGCGAATACGGGCCGCTGTTCAAAGTGAAACTGGCGCGCGCCACCATGCTGGTGGTGGCCGATCACGCCTTGTTTGGGGCCATCATGAAAGATCGCCCCAACGGCTTTCGGCGCACGCCGATGCTGGGCATCATTGGCAATGAACTGGGTTTGCCCCAAGGCCTGTTCAGCGCCGAGGGGGATGACTGGCTGCGCCAGCGGCGCATGGTGATGGCCAGCTTTGCCCCGAGTCATGTGCGGGCCTATTTCCCGTCGCTGGTCAAGGTCACCTTGCGATTGCGGGAGCGCTGGAATAGCGCGGCCAGTGCGGCGCAACCCATCAACTTGCAGGCCGACTTGATGCGCTTCACGGTGGATGCAATTGCCGGGCTGGCGTTTGGCAAGGACATCAACACTTTGCAGGCGGGTGAAGACGTGATTCAACGCCATTTGGACAAAGTCTTGCCGGCTGTTTTCAAGCGCATTTTTTCACTGGTGCCCGTTTGGCGCTACTTCAAACGGGCCAGTGACCGCGAGCTGGAGGCCAGCGTCGCCGTCATCAAAAACACCATTGAAGATTTTGTCGTGCAGGCCCGCCAGCGCCTGCGTGACGACCCCCCGTTGCACCAGCAGCCGCGCAACCTGCTGGAGGCCATGATCATCGCCGCCGACCAGCCTGACAGTGGCCTGGGTGACCGCCAGGTGGTGGGCAATGTGCTGACCATGCTGTTGGCCGGCGAGGACACTACCGCCAACACCCTGGCCTGGATGATTTATCTCCTGAAACAAAACCCAACCGCGTTGCAGCGCGTGCAGGATGAGGTGCGCACACTGGCCCCCGACCCTTCCCAGTTCACCATGGAGTTGATGGACAGCTTGGTGTACCTCGAAGCGTGCGCCAGCGAGTCCATGCGCCTCAAACCGGTCGCGCCCTTCTTGCCGCTGCAGGCCTTGCGGGACACCCAGGTCGGCGATGTGAAAGTGGTCAGGGGCGACATCATCTGGGGCGTGCTGCGCCACGACAGTGTGCGCGAGCCGTACTTTGCTAAGCCAGATGCTTTCCTGCCTGAACGCTGGCTGGCCGATGCGCCCAACCCGCTGACCCCCGAGGCCAAACGTGCTGCCATGCCGTTTGGCAGCGGCCCGCGCATGTGCCCTGGGCGCTATCTGGCGCTGTTGGAGATGAAGATGGCGATGGCGATGTTGCTCGCCAGTTTTGAGATTGAAGCCGTTGACACGCCAGATGGCCTGCCCGCGCGGGAGCTGATGGCGTTCACGATGAATCCGGTGGGGCTCACGATGCGCTTGAACGCACGTTGACGAAAGTGTTAGCCGATGTCGAATGCTATATATTAAATAGCAATACATCTATATA